>JAAYAS010000127.1 GCA_012719255.1 Microbacteriaceae bacterium
GCGGCGTCCCACTCCTCGACGGCGGCGAGCGCCTCGCCGGTCGCGGCGAGCGCCTCGAGCGAGCCGTCCTTCAGCGTCTTCAGCGCATCCTCGGCGTACTCGAGCGCGCCGGTGTCGGTGAACATGAAGCCGAGCAGGCCCGGGGCCTCGCCGAGGAGCGTCATGCGCTCCTGCACGAGCGGGGTCATCTCGCGCACGAGCGCGAACTGCTCGGGCTCGATCGGCGTCGACACGACGCCCTCGCGCTCGAGGTACGGCACCATGCGCTTCGCGAACTCGTCGGCGTCGAGCATCCGCATGTGCTCGCCGTTGATCGCCTCGGCCTTCTTCAGGTCGAAGCGGGCGGGGTTCGGGTTGACGTCGGTGACCTCGAACGCGGCGCACATCTCGTCGATGGTGAACACGTCGCGGTCGGCGGCGATCGACCAGCCGAGCAGGGCGAGGTAGTTGAGCAGGCCCTCGGGCAGGAAGCCGCGGTCGCGGTGGTGGAAGAGGTTCGACTCGGGGTCGCGCTTCGAGAGCTTCTTGCTCCCCTCCCCCATCACGTAGGGCAGGTGGCCGAAGCGGGGCACGAACTGGGCGATGCCGACCTCGTGCAGCGCGTGGTAGAGCGCGATCTGCCGCGGCGTCGACGAGAGCAGGTCCTCGCCGCGCAGCACGTGGGTGATGCCCATGAGCGCGTCGTCGACGGGGTTGACGAGCGTGTAGAGCGGCTTGCCGTTCGGCCGCACGACGACGAAGTCGGGGAACGACCCGGCCGGGAAGGTGATCTCGCCGCGCACGAGGTCGTCGAACGAGAGGTCGGTGTCGGGCACCCGCAGCCGCAGGCTCGGCACGCGGCCCTCGGCCTTGAGCGCCTCGCGCTCGGCCTCGGTGAGGTCGCGCTCGAAGTTGTCGTAGCCCTGGCGCGGGTCGCGGCCGTTCGCGATGTTGCGGGCCTCGATCTCCTCGGCGGTCGCGAACGACTCGTAGAGGAAGCCCGCCTCCTTGAGCTTCGCGATGACGCCCTGGTAGATGCCGTCGCGCTGCGACTGGCGGTAGGGGGCGTGCGGGCCGCCGACGCCCTCGCCCTCCTGCCAGTCGATGCCGAGCCAGCCGAGGGCGTCGAGGATCATCGCGTAGCTCTCCTCGCTGTCGCGCTCGGCGTCGGTGTCCTCGATGCGGAACACCATGGTGCCGCCGACGTGCTTCGCGTACGCCCAGTTGAACAGGGCGGTGCGGATGAGCCCGACGTGCGGGGTGCCCGTCGGCGAGGGGCAGAAGCGGACGCGGATGTCGGAGCCGGTGGCGCTGGTGACCGGCGCGGGAGATGCAGTCATGATGGCCCCCATCCTAGTTCGCGCGGATGCGCGGGCTCAGTCGGGATGCGGATGCGGCGGTTCGCGCGCGCCCGTTACGCTCGCGGTCGTGCGCACCGACCAGCCGACGCCCTCGACCCCCGCCGCCCCCGCCGCATCCGGACCCTGGCCCCCGAACCCGCGCGCCGCGGGCTGGCGCCGCCGGCTCGGCGAGTGGGTGCTGTCGACGCCGGCGCAGGCATTCGTGCTCGTGGTGATCGTGCTCAACGCGGTCGTGCTCGGCCTGCAGACCTCGCCGGAGATCGTCGCCGCCGTCGGGCCGCTGCTCGCGCTGCTCGACTCGATCGCGCTCGCGATCTTCGTCGTCGAGCTCGCGCTGAAGGTGCTCGTGCTCGACCGGCGGTTCTTCGCCGACGGCTGGAACGTCTTCGACCTGCTCGTCGTGGTGATCGCGCTGCTGCCGGCGATCGGCCCGTTCGCGGTGCTCCGGGCGCTGCGCGTGCTGCGGGTGCTGCGGCTCGTCAACCGGATGCCGCAGCTGCGCCGCATCGCGTCGGCGATCATCCAGGCGGTGCCCGGCATCGGCGCGATCGCCGGGCTCATGGTGCTCGTGTTCTACGTGAGCGCGGTGATGGCGACGACGCTGTTCGGCGCCGACTTCCCCGAGTGGTTCGGGTCGGTGCCGGCGTCGCTCTACTCGCTGTTCCAGGTGATGACGCTCGAGAGCTGGTCGATGGGCATCGTCCGCCCGGTGATGGAGCTCCATCCCGGGGCGTGGCTGTTCTTCGTGCCGTTCATCCTCATCTCGGCGTTCGTGATGCTCAACCTGTTCGTCGCGGTGATCGTCGACACGATGTCGAACCTCGGCGCGAGCGACACCGGCACGGTCGCCGACCCCGAGCCGACGCGCACCGGTCCGGTGCCGACCACCGGTGCGGCGTTCACCGCCGACCGCGAGCTCGCCGAGCTCCGCGACGAGGTCGCCGCCTCGCGGCGCGAGCTCGCCGAGATCCGCGCCCTGCTCGAGCGCCGCGGCTGACGACGGGGCCCGGGGCCGCTGCCGCTCGGGCCGCACCGGGCGTCACGCCGGCCGCGGCACCTCGACGACCTCGATCGCCGCGCCGAGCCCGGCGAAGTCGTCGGCGTCGGTGGTGAACAGCGGCAGGCCGTTCGCACCCGCGATCGCCGCGATCATCAGGTCGGCGGTGCGCGACCGCGGCGAGCGGCCGCTCGAGCCGACCGCCGCGAACAGCGCACCGAACTCCCTCGCAGCACGCGCGTCGAAGGGGAGGGCGTCGAACTCGTGCTCCGCTCGCTGGAGCAGCGCGAGCCGCGCCGCGCGCTCGGCGGCGGCGCGCTGATCGGCGCCGCGCACGGCGTGCACGCCCGCAGCGAGTTCGGCGAGGGTGACGGCGCTGATCGCCGCTTCCCTCGGCAACGACACCAGGGGCAGGCGGGCCCCGTGGATCAGGATGTTCGTGTCGAGCAGGCCGCGTTGCCGGTCAGCGCGCATACGGGTCGTCCCACTCGGGCGACACGACATCATCCACGTCGGTGCGGAAGCGATCCGGGTCGATATCCGGGAGCCCCTCCCAGACGCGAGCGAAGTCGTCGCGCGAGACGAACCGCGGCGGACGGCGGAACGGCACGAGCTCGGCGATGGTCCGGCCGTCCCTCGTGACGAGGAAGGACTCCCCGCGCTCGACGCCGTCCATGATCTCGCGCGACCGCATGCGCAGGTCGCGCTGGTTGATCTGCTCATCGCTCGACATGACCCGAAGGTAGCACCATGTGCTACTGACGGCCTGGGCCTCGCTCATCGTCACTCCTCCTATCGGGATCGCACCCCGGATCCTCGTCGCGCGCACGGTAGCCGTCGCGACGCACCGCAGCCTGCGATCGATCCCACGGCTGTGGATACGACGACGGCCGGCAGCGCTGTGGAGAGCAGCAGCGGATCGCGTCAGAGGTCGCCGCGGAGGAACGATTCGACGGCGAACCAGATCGCGCTCGCGATGAACAGCACGACGAGCGCGCCGACGGCGGGGCCGACGGCCGACTCGGGCAGGCCGCGCTCGGCGAGCTGCATGACGACGACGACCCCGACGATCGAGAGCACGAACAGGCCGAGGGCGATCAGGCGGCGCATGGGGCCGCGGCGGGCGGGGCGCATCCGTCAGGCCTCGTCGTCGGGCAGGCCGGCGCCGAAGTCCTTGCGCATCACCGACTCGACGGCGAACCAGATGCCGCTGATGAGCACGACGGTCGCCGCGAGGCCGACGAGGGGCGCCACGAGCATCTCCGAGCCGCGGCCGAGGAACGGCAGCAGCGTCACCGCGCAGATCACGGCGACGACGAAGAGCAGCCCCGCGATCATCCGCCGCGAGGGGCGCCGCTCGGGGCGCGCGGATGCGGCGGGCTCGCGGGCGGGGGCGGATGCGGGATCGGGGAGCTCGTCGGACCTGCCCCCAGGCTACGCCGAACGGCGCGCCACGGGCCCCGCGCTCGTCGGCGGACTCAGGGCGCCGCGACGACCGGGTTGGCGAGCGCGCCGATGCCCTCGATCGCGCAGACGACCTCGTCGCCGGCGACGAGCGGGCCGACGCCCGCCGGCGTGCCGGTGAGCAGCACATCGCCGGGCAGCAGCGTGAACACGCTCGACGCGAACTCGACGAGCCGGGCGACGGTGCGCTCCATCCGGTCGAGGTCGCCGAGCTGGCGGGTCTCGCCGTTCACCTTCGCGCCGATCACCCCCGACGACGGATCGAACTCGGTCTCGATCCACGGGCCGATCGGGCAGAACGAGTCGAAGCCCTTCGCACGGCCCCACTGCCCATCGCTCGCCTGCAGGTCGCGGGCGGTGACGTCGTTCGCGACCGTGTAGCCGAAGATCACGTCGTCGGCGTCGCTCGCGGGCACGTTGCGGGCGACCTTGCCGATGACGACGGCGAGCTCGACCTCGTGCTCGACGTGCTGCGACTGCCGCGGCAGCACGATCGGGTGATCGGGGCCGATCACCGAGGTGTTCGGCTTGAGGAACATCATCGGCGCGTCGGGTACCTCGTTGCCGAGCTCGCGCGCGTGCTCGGCGTAGTTGCGGCCGAACGCGACGACCTTCGAGCGCGGGATCACCGGCGCGAGCAGCCGCGCCTCGGCGAGCGGCACGCGCTCGTCGAGCGGCTCGATGACGCCGACGATCGGGTCGCCGAAGAGCTTCACGAGCTCGGCCTCCCCATCGCCGTCGTCGTCGACGATGCCGTAGTGCAGCTGGCCCTGGTGCTCGAAGCGCGCGATCCTCACGGCGGCGAGTCTACTCGTCCCGCCTCCCTCAGCCCCGCGCCGAGCCCGCCTCCTCCGGGGTCTCGTCGTCGTGGAGCACGTGCACGCCGCCGGCGGCCCGGTCGGCCTCGTGCTCCGACACCGGGATCGTCTCGCCGCGGAAGTACGCCGGCGTGACGAAGCGCATCACGACCATGAGCACGACGCCGAGGAGGATCACGCCGATGCCGAGCACGAACACGAGGCCCACGCCGTTCAGCGACGAGCCGGAGCCGTAGTCGGGGTCCATCGAGTCGATCGCGGTCTGGAAGAACATCCACACGAGCGTCGCGCCGCCGATGAGCGGCAGCAGGAAGCGCATGAAGAAGTTGCGGGGCGACGTGAACCAGCTGCGGCGGAAGTACCAGACCGCGGCGAGGCCCGTCGCGCCGTAGTAGAAGCAGACCATCATGCCGAGCGCGGTGATCGTGTCCCAGAGCGCGTTCTCCGAGAGCAGGCGCATCACGACGTAGAACACGATCGACGAGCCGGCCGCCCAGAACGTCGCGGTCGCCGGCGACTTGAAGCGCGGCGAGATGCTCGCGAACGACTTCGGCAGCGCCTCGTAGTAGCCCATCGCGAGGAGCGTGCGCGCCGGCGACACCATCGTCGACTGCAGCGAGGCAAGCGACGAGGTGAGGATGGCGATCGACATGAGGATCGCGAACGGCCCCATCACGTGCGGCGCGAGCACCGCGAAGATCGACTCCTGGTTGTCGGGGTTGCCGGCGCCGAGCTCGCCCGTGCCGACGCCCGCCCACATCAGGGTGGCGACGGTGACGAGCAGGTAGAGCGCGATGATGAGCACGATCGTGACGGTGGCGGCGCGGCCCGGCGTCCGCTTCGGGTCCTTCGCCTCCTCGTTCATCGTGATCACCGTGTCCCAGCCCCAGAACATGAAGATCGACAGCGAGATGCCGGCGACGATGAGCGAGAGGTCGCCGACGGCGAGCGGGTTGAACCAGCTCGCGTCGACCGGCGTGTAGTCGTAGGCGCCGCCGCCGAGCGCCGACGAGATCGCGGCGATCGAGTACCAGACGAGCGCGATGAGCTGGAAGCCGACGAGGCCCCACTGCACCTTCTCGGTCGCCTCGACGCCGCGGTAGCCGACGTAGGCGGCGAGCGCGACGAACACCGTCGTCACGGCGATGTTCAGCGGCAGGTTCTCGAACGGCAGCCGCGCGAGGGCGTCGTCGCCGGTGAGCTGCGCGAGCAGGATGAAGAAGAAGTCGGTGGCGACCGCCGCGAGGTTCGAGAGCACGAGCACCGTCGCCGAGATGAGGCCCCAGCCGCTGAGCCAGCCGATCCACGGACCGAACGCCCGCGACGCCCAGGTGAACGAGGTGCCCGAGTCGGGCATCGCGAGGTTGAGCTCGCGGTAGCCGAACAGCACCATGAGCATCGGGATGAAGCCGATGAGGAAGATCGCCGGCGTCTGCAGCCCCACCGCCGAGACGGTCGGGCCGAGGCCCGAGGTGAGGGTGTAGGCGGGCGCCACCACCGAGACGCCGATGACGGCGCCGCCGAGCACGCCGACCTTGCCGACGCTGAGTCCCTTCGCGCCCACGCGGCCGATGCCGCCCCGGGCCTGGTTGTCGTTCATGCTGCTCCTCGCGGCCTCCGGCCGCCTCGGCCCCGTCGGGGCCCGGTTCTTGCGGTGCCGGATGCGATCCGGCGCGGTTCGGGGCGCCCGGGTGCGGCCCGGGCGCCGGTTCGGTCTCAGTCGGCGAGCTCGCTCGGGATGATCACCACGGGCACGGGCAGGGCCCGCAGGATGCGCCGGGCGCGGGAGCCGAGGAAGACGCTGCGGCCGCGGCCGAGCCGGCTCGAGCCGATCATCGCGTACTCGTCGTCGCGCCACTCGATGTGCTCGAGGGCCTCGTCGAGGTCGCGGCCCTCGGCGATCTCGATCGTCGCGCGGCCGCTGTCGAGCAGGCCGGCGGCGCGCGCCTCGAGCTCGCGGCCGCCGAAGGCGCGCGCCTCGTCGGTGATCTCGCGGATCTCGCGCGGCTCGACGCCGTCGACCTGCACGAGCGAGACGAGCCGCAGCGGCACATCGCGGGCGACGGCGCGCTGCAAGGCGCGGCCGATCACCGCCTCCGAGCCGGCGCGGGTGCCGTAGACGCCGGTGACCCGGCCGATGGGGCCGCTCCGGTGCGAGTAGCCGCCGGGGGCGAGCGCCACCGGCACCGGCGAGGAGTGCAGCAGCGTGTTCGCGACGGTGCCGATCGAGAACGCCCGGAGCACCGGGCCGGCCTGCGCGCCGATGACGATCGCGAGCGCGTCGTGCTCGTCCGCGGCGTCGAGCAGGCCGTGCGCCTCGCTCGAGGCGTAGCGGTACTCGAGGCGGGCGCGCACGCCCTCGGGCACGCGGCCCATCGCCTCGTCGCCCCAGGCGCGCAGCTGGTCGGCGAGGATGTGGTCGTCGGCGGTGAACGGGCCGATGTGGCCGCCGCCGAACCGGCTCGGCTCGGGGAGCACCATCGTGATGACGAGCTCGGTGCCGGTGCCGAGCGCGAGGTGGATGCCGAGCTCGAGCGCGTCGATGCCGCGCGAGTCGGCGATGTAGCCGATGATCAGTCGATCAGCGGGGCTGGAGGTCATCTTCGTCACCGCCCTGTAGAAGTTAAAGTTATTCACTATCATAAGCTCGGAAGCGCCCGCGCACCGACGGCGAGCGGTGCTCCGGCAGCGGTGCCGGAACGGGCATACTGGGTGGATACCCCCACTGTGCAAGGAGGCCGACGATGGCTGGGAACCGACGCCCCGCGGGGCGGCCGCGCACGCGCATCCTCAATCGCGAGGTGATCACGAGCGCGGCCCGCCGCATCATCGCGATCGACGGCGTGCCGGCGCTGACGATGACGCGGCTCGCGCAGCGGCTGTCGGTGACGCCCTCGGCGCTCTACAACCACGCCACCTCGAAGCAGGAGATCCTCCGCTGGATCGAGGACTCGGTGATGGGCGAGATCGACGCCTCGGCCTTCGAGACCACCGACTGGCACACCGCCCTGCGCGAGTGGGCGCGCAGCTACCGCGACGTGATGTCGGCGCACTCCGAGCTCATCGGCGCGCTCGCCACCGTCGAGGTCGCCGAGTCGCCGCGCACCGTCGCGATGTACGAGAAGGTCGCCGCGGGCCTCGCCGCCGGCGGCTGGCCGATCGCCTCGGTGGTGCCGCTCATCCTCACGCTCGAGTCGTTCATCTACGGCGCCGCGTTCAACGACCACGCGCCCGAGAACGTCTACGACACCGGCGAGCTCAGCGACCTCGCCCCGACCTTCGCGCGCGCCGTCGAGGCGCAGCGCGGCCGCGACCTGCGCGCGATCAACCACGAGCTGTTCGAGATCGGCTTCGACGCGATCGTCGACCAGACCGCCGAGCGCGCGGGCGTGCCGATGCCCGCGACCACCGCGAGCGCCTGACCGCCGCGCGGCTCGGCCCCGCCCATCCCGCCCGCGCCGCAACGCGCGCCTCGCGCGCCGGCGACGCGAACGGCCCCGCATCCGGGATTCGGATGCGGGGCCGCGTCGTCGTGGGCGACTAGCTGAACTTCTTGATCGCCTCGATGATCACCTCGAGGCTGTCGTCGAGCAGCTCGTCGGTGATGATGAGCGGGGGCAGCAGGCGGATCACGTTGCCGTAGGTGCCGCAGGTGAGGAGCATGACGCCCTGCTTCTGCGCCTCGGCGACGACCTGGCCGACGATCTCGGCGTTCGGCTCCTTGCCGCCGGCCTTGACGAACTCGATCGCGAGCATCGCGCCGCGGCCGCGGACCTCGCCGACGGTCGGCACGGTGCCGACGAGCGGCTCGAGGGCGCCCTTGACCTTCGCCTCGATGTCGAGGGCCTTCTGCGCGTGGCCCTCCTCCTCGTAGGCGGCGATGGTGGCGAGCGCCGCGGCGTTCGCGACCGGGTTGCCCGAGTAGGTGCCGCCGATGCCGCCCGCGTGCGGGGCGTCCATGATCTCGGCGCGGCCGATGACCGCCGACAGCGGCATGCCGCCGGCGATGCCCTTGGCGCTGGTGACGAGGTCGGGCTCGATGCCGTCCCACTCCGAGCAGAACCACTTGCCGGTGCGGCACATGCCGGCCTGCACCTCGTCGGCGACGAACACGATGCCGTTGTCGTGCGCGAACTTCACGAGCGCGGGGAGGAAGCCCTCGGCCGGCACGATGAAGCCGCCCTCGCCCTGGAGGGGCTCGATGACGATCGCGGCGACGTTCTTCGCGCCGATCTGCTTCTCGATGGCGAGCGCGGTGCGGGCGGCCGCCTCCTCGCCGGTGAGGCCGTCGCGGTAGGGGTAGCTCGCCGGGAAGCGGTAGACCTCGGGGGCGAACGGGCCGAAGCCGTCCTTGTACGGCATGTTCTTCGCCGTCATCGCCATGGTGAGGTTGGTGCGGCCGTGGAAGGCGTGGTCGAACACGACGACGGCGTCGCGGCCGGTGTACTTGCGCGCGATCTTCACGGCGTTCTCGAGGGCCTCGGCGCCCGAGTTGAACAGCGCGGCCTTCTTGTCGAAGTCGCCGGGGGTGAGCTGCGTGAGCTTCTCGGCGAGGTCGATGTAGCTCTCGTAGCCGGCGACGTTCACCTGGAAGTGGGTGCCCTTGGCGGCGGCGTCCTGCACGGCCTTGACGACCTTCGGGTGCGCGTTGCCGACCGAGGTCACGCCGATGCCCGCGCCGAAGTCGACGAACTGGTTGCCGTCGACGTCGCGGAGGATCGCGCCGTCGGCCGACTCGATGAAGGCCGACAGGCCCGAGCCGACCGAGTTGCTGACGTACTTCGCGCGGCGCTCGGCGAGCTCCTTCGACTTCGGGCCGGGGATCTCGGTGACGACATTGCGCTTCTGCTCGAGGCGGAACTCCATAGTTCCTTCCTTCCTGGGGTGAACCGATTCAATGGCGCCAGCGTACGCCGCCGCGCGACCGGGCGGGGATGGGCATGCGCACGATCCTCGACGCATCCGGCTGTGCACGGGCACGGCGACGGGCTAGGCTTCCGGGCATGGTCCTCACGATCGCCGATCTCGCCCGCGACCCCGAGCTCGGACTGCGCCTGCGCACCGGCCAGGGCACCGCGCTGCAGCGCCGCCCGAACTGGGCCGCGGTGAGCGAGATGGTCGACCCCTCGCCGTTCCTCACCGGCGGCGAGCTCGTGTGCACGACCGGGATGCGGCTGCGCTCGGTGCGCTCGATCCGCACCTTCCTCGACGCGGTCGCCCGGGCCGGCTCGACCGGCGTCGCGTTCGGCGTCGGCTTCACCCACCAGGAGATCCCCGAGGCGCTCCTCGACGAGGCCCGCCGCCGCGACCTCGCCGTGCTCGAGGTGCCGAGCGAGCTGTCGTTCTCGGTGATCGCCCGCCGCATCGCCGACGACCGCGCCTCGATGCAGTTCGAGCGGCTCGAGTCGCAGCACCGCCGACGGCAGCGGCTCATCGAGCTGCTGCTCGGCGACGGCGGGCTCGACGCGATGCTCGCCTGGCTCGGCCGCGAGGCCGGCGCCCACGTCGCCCTCTCGTACAACGGCGAGCTCGTCTCGGGCACCCTCGACCTCGACGACGACCGCGTGCAGGGCTGGGACGCGCTGCCGATCGCGGTCGGCTCGACCGGCCAGGCGACCCTGCACGTCTCGCTCCCCCACCGCGACGAGGCGCTCATCGCCACCGCCCGCTCGCTCGTCGGCCTCCACCTCGCGCAATCGGCCCGCCGCATCCGCGAGCAGCGCGAGCAGACCGGGCAGCTGCTCGCCGACCTCGTCGGCGGCCGGCTGCCCGCCGACGTCGTCGCGAACCGACTCGAGTGGCTCGGCCTCGACCCGCGCGCCCGCTACCGGATGCTCGTGATCGAGCCGAGCGGGTCGCGGCGCGGCGACCTCGGGGCGCTGCCGCTGCCCTCGTACTTCTACGGCACCTCGGCGGGGCTCCTCGAGAGCCGGCTCGTCGTGCTGCTGCCAGGCTCGGAGCCGGCGCCCGCCGCGGCCGAGCGGCTGCTCGCGGCGCTGCGGGCCGCGGGCATCCGCGCGCGCGTCGGCATCGGCGGCGCCTACCCGGTGTCGGTGTCGCTGCGGTGGAGCTGGTTCGAGGCGCGCGACGCGCTCGAGCGGCTCGCCGAGGGCGAGGAGATCGGCGAGGCGTCGAGGCTGTCGCTGTCGGCGCTCATCCTGCAGGCCGCCGATGCGCCGGTCGCCGAGCTCGCCGAGGAGGTGCTCGGCGGCCTCGAGCGCTCCGACGCCGAGCAGGGCACCGCGCTCATCGCGACGCTCGACGCCTACCTCGCGCACTCCGGCGCGATCGGCGACATCGCCGCCGAGCTCGGCACGCACCGCAACACGGTGCGCTACCGCCTCGAGCAGATCGCGAAGCTCTCGGGCTACGACCCGCGCATCCTCGCCGACGCCGTGCAGCTCTCGCTCGCCCGCACCGCCCGCCGCGTCACGGCGAAGTAGCCGGGCGCCGGGCCCGGCCCCACCGGCGGCTCGGGCAGGGCCCCCGTCACCTCAGACGAGACGCACGAGCCAGTCGTTGACGTCGGGCTCGAGGCCGTTCTGGATGCCGGTGAGCAGCGCCCGGATGCGCATCGAGAACGAGTCCTCGGTGATCGGCGGGTTCGCGATGGTGAAGTCGTCGGCGCGCAGCTCGCCGATCGGCGAGATCACCGCGGCGGTGCCGATGGCGATCGCCTCGACGATGCGGCCCGACGCGGCGCCCTCGCGCCACTCGTCGATCGAGATGCGGCGGCGCTCGACGCGCCGGCCGGCCTGCTCGCAGAGGTCGAGCACGCTGTCGCGGGTGATGCCGGGCAGGATCGAGTCGCTGAGCGGCGTCGCCACGTGGCCGTCGTCGTAGACGAGCACGACGTTCATGCCGCCGAGCTCCTCGAGGTACTCGCCGTCGCAGGCGTCGAGGAAGAGCACCTGCTCGCAGCCCTTCTCGTAGGCGATGCGCTGCGGCAGCATCGAGGCCGCGTAGTTGCCGCCGCACTTCGCGGCGCCGGTGCCGCCGCGGCCCGCGCGGGCGTACTCGCGCTCGAGCCAGATGTTCACCGGCCGCGTCGGGTCGGCGAAGTACGAGCCGGCGGGGCAGGCGATCACCATGTAGGTCGCCGACTCGGCCGCGCGCACGCCGAGGAAGTCCTCGTTCGCGATCATGAACGGCCGCAGGTAGAGCGCCTTGTTCTCGCCGTGCGCGGGCACCCAGCGCTCGTCGATCGCCACGAGCTGCCGGATCGACTCGACGAACAGGTCGACGGGCAGCTCGGGCAGCGCGAGCCGGCGGGCCGACGACGCGAGCCGCTCGCCGTTGCGCTCGGGGCGGAAGGTGTGCACCGAGCCGTCGGGGTGGCGGTACGCCTTGAGGCCCTCGAAGATCTCCTGCCCGTAGTGGAGCACCGCGTTCGCCGGGTTCAGCGTGAGCGGCCCGTACGGCACGACCCGCGCATCCTGCCAGCCGCCCGACTTCGTCCAGTCGATGACGACCATGTGGTCGGTGAAGTGCTTGCCGAACCCGGGGTCGGCGAGCGTCGCCGCGACGGTCTCGTCGGAGGCGGGGTTCGGGTTGCGGTCGATGCGGAAGCTGAGGTCGCTCATTCTGGCGTCTTTCACGGGATGGGGAGGCCGGCGGCCGGGCCGTGGGCCCCGCCGCAGGGAGACTGGATGGGTGGTGCCGCTACTTCGCGAGCAGCGCCGCGATCGCGTCGCCGATCTCGCCGGTGGTGCGGGCCGCGCCGCCGCGCGCGAGCAGGTCCTGCTCGCAGGCGCGCTCGACGCGCTCGGCCGCCTCGTCGAACCCGAAGTGGCGCAGCAGCAGCGCCACCGAGAGGATCGCGGCGGTGGGGTCGGCCTGGCCGGTGCCCGCGATGTCGGGCGCCGAGCCGTGGACCGGTTCGAACATGCTCGGGAAGGCGCCCTCGGGGTTGATGTTGCCCGAGGCCGCGAGGCCGATGCCGCCGGTGACGGCGCCGGCGAGGTCGGTGATGATGTCGCCGAAGATGTTGTCGGTGACGATGACGTCGAAGCGGCCCGGGTCGGTGACGAAGAAGATCGTCGCCGCGTCGATGTGCAGGTAGTCGACCGTCACCTCGGGGTACTCGGCGGCGACCTCGTTCACGATGCGGTTCCAGAGCACGCCCGCGTGCACGAGCACGTTCTTCTTGTGGACGAGCGTGAGCCGGCGGTCGCGGGTCATCGCGAGCTCGAACGCGTAGCGCACGGTGCGCTCGACGCCGTGGGCGGTGTTCACCGACAGCTCGTTCGCGATCTCGTGCTCGGTGCCCTGCCGCACGGTGCCGCCGTTGCCGACATAGAGGCCCTCGGTGCCCTCGCGCACGACGACGAAGTCGATCTCGCCGGGGTTCGCGAGCGGCGAGACGGCGCTCGGCCAGAGCTTCGAGGGGCGCAGGTTGATGTAGTGGTCGAACGCGAAGCGCAGCTTGAGCAGCAGGCCGCGCTCGAGAATGCCGCCGGCGAGCTTCGGGTCGGCGGGGTCGCCGCCGACCGCGCCGAGCAGGATCGCGTCGTGCTCGGTGAGCTTCGCGAGCGACTCGTCGGCGAGCACCTCGCCGGTCGCGAGGTAGTGGTTCGCGCCGAAGGGGTACTCGGTCTCGGCGAGCTCGACGCCCGTCGGCAGCGCCGCGCGGAGCACCTTGCGAGCCTCGGCGATCACCTCCGGTCCGATGCCGTCACCCTCGATGATCGCCAGGTCGATCCGCTCGCGCACGTCGCCGCATCCTTTCGTCGATGAAGTCTGCCCTCCAGCCTACTCCCGACGACGGTCGCGGATGCACTCCCCGCGGAATGCGCCGGGCGTCGGCCCCGGACGGGCTCAGCCGCGCACGCCGTAGCGGTCGCGGAGCTTCTTCTTCGAGCCGCGGGTGCCCTCCTGCTGCAGGGCGAGCAGCTCGGCGTAGATGCCGCCGCTCGCGGCGAGCTCGGCGGGGCTGCCGATCTCGTCGACCCGGCCGTCGCGGAGCGTGACGATGCGGTCGACCTGCGAGATCGTCGACAGCCGGTGCGCGATGATCAGGCTCGTGCGGCCGGCCATGAGGTCGTCGAGGCCGGCCTGCACGAGCCGCTCCGACTTCGTGTCGAGCGCCGAGGTGGCCTCGTCGAGGATGAGCACCGGCGCGTCCTTGAGCATCGCGCGGGCGACGGCGATGCGCTGCTTCTGGCCGCCCGAGAGCTTGAGCCCGCGCTCGCCGATGACGGTGTCGAGCCCGTCGGGGGCGCGCCGGATGAACTCCCACGCGTTCGCGCGGCGGGCCGCCGCGGTGATCTCCTCGTCGCTCGCCCCGGGGCGGGCGTAGGCGATGTTCTCGCGGATCGTGCCCGAGAACAGCGACGGATCCTGGAAGACCACGCCGATGCGCTCGCGCAGCGCGGCCATGCGGAGGTCGGCGGTGTCCTGCCCGAACAGCCGGATGCATCCGCTGTCGATCGGGTAGAAGCCGAGCAGCAGGCTGACGATGGTCGACTTGCCGCCGCCCGACTCGCTGACGAACGCGACGCGCTCGCCGGCGGCGATCTCGAACGACACGTCGTCGAGCACCCGCTGCCCCGGCTCGTAGCCGAACCCGACCCCCTCGAACGCGATCGCCGGCGCCGCCGAGGCCCCTGCCTCCTCGGAGGGCCCTGAGCCCGTCGAAGGGTCCGTCCGCGCCTCGACAGGCTCGGCGCGCTGCTGCGCAGGCTCGGCGCGCTGCTCCTCCGCCTTCGCCTCGCGGGGGTCGGGCTCGAGGGCCATCACCGCGAAGTAGTCCTTCGACCCCGCGATGGCGTGCTGGCCGGCGTCGATGATGAAGCTCATCATCGCGACCGGCTGCCGCGCCATCGCCATGAGCTGGATGAGCAGCACCATCGTGCCGAGCGAGAACTCGCCGCGCGCGGTGAGCACGAAGATGATCGCGTAGATGCCGAAGAACACGAGCGCGAGCGCGAAGCGGCGCAGCGCATCCATCGTGTGCCAGTGCCGCGCCTGCCCGTGGGTGAGCTCGACGGTGCGGTCGAAGCGACGGGCGAAGATCGTGTGCTCGCGGCGCTCCTGCGCGAACGACTTCACCACCGGCATCTGCGAGACGACCTCGCTGAAGCGGCCGCGGGCGGCGTCGACCTCGACGTTCTTGTCGCCCTCGTACTCCTGCCAGCGCTTCGAGGTGAGCGCGGTGAGCCACATGTAGACGGGGAAGACGATGAGCAGCAGCAGCGCGAGCGGCCAGGCGTGGATCGCCGAGATGACGAGCACCGCGACGGTGGTGAGCAGCATCGTGAAGAACGTGTTCGCGAACGACTTCACGAACTGCGTGACCTCGGTGATGGTGCGGTCGAGGCGCGAGACGATCGTGCCGGTGAGCTCGTCGTCGAAGTAGCGCTGCGGCAGCTGCAGCAGGTGGTCGTAGTAGCGGCTCGAGAGGGTCGCGCGCATCCGCGCGCTCATCACGTCGCCGAAGGCGCCGCCGATCGACGCCGCAGCGAGCACGACCACCTCGGCGACGAGGAAGCCGACGGCGAGCCGGAGCACTCCCCCGATGCCCGCGTCGAAGGTCGTGGTGCCGTCGACGATCGCGACGATCGCGTCGGTGGCCGCGCCGATGAGGAACGGCACGACGATCGTCGCCGCCGCGGTGACGATGGAGGCGATGATGATGACGACGTAGA
>JAAYAS010000128.1 GCA_012719255.1 Microbacteriaceae bacterium
CCGCGGGTACGTAGAGGGGCGAGCGGGATCAGCCGCTGAGGGGGCAGGTCCCCTGGCGGATGCAGCGCTGCGAGGCAGGATGCACCGGAGCGCGGCACCGTCGCCGGGCGCCGCCGGTCGGGGGGGGTCATCGCCGACGGGCCCCGCCGACTTCGACCGCTCGTTCGGGTCGGCGCTCTCGGCCGTGTCGGCGTTCTCGTGCGGGTCGGCGTTCTCGTGCGGGTCGGCGCTCTCGGCCGGGTCGGCGTTCTCGTGCGGATCGACGTGTCGACTGACTACGGCCTCTCGGCCGGGTCGACGCCTTCGGCCGGATCCACGCCTTCCGCCGGATCCACGCCTTCCGCCGGATCCACGCCTTCCGCCGGGTCGGCGTTATCCGCCGACTACGGCCTCTCGTTCGGGTCGGCGTTGCCCGTCGGTTCGACGCTGCCCGCCGGGTCGACGCTGTCCGCCGGGTCGACGCTGCCCGTCGGGTCGACGCTGTCCGTCGGGTCGGCCGTGCCCGCCAGGTCGACGCTGTCGGTCGACTCAGCGGGTGCCTCCGCTTCGCCGTGCACGTCGGCGGCGTCCGGCTCCAGGGTCGACGGCGCCGTGGCGTCGGCGGCGGCGACCACCGCGTTCGCGGCGCCGCCCAACGCCTCGGGCTCCGCCGCATCCTCGGACGCGGCGGCTTCCGCGACCTCAGCGTCAGCCGCATCCGCAGCCGCATCCGCATGCCCATGCGCCGCAGCCGCAACCGCCGAATCATCACCACCGCCAGCACCGGCAGCAGCCGCAGCACCGGCACCACCGGCACCACCGGCACCACCCGCAGCACCGGCAGCACCCGCAGCGTCACCCGCAGCAGCATCAGCGCCCTCAGCACCCCCGGCCCCGCGCCCCGCGCTCGATCCGGCGCCGCCGCGGCCCGGCAGCACCCGGGCCCGGGCCGAGAGCGCGCGCTCGCGCGCCAATCGCCAGCGCTCGGCGAAGGTGTCGTCGTCGGCGTCGGCCTCGAGGGCGGGCAGCGGCTCGTTCCAGCCCTTGATGAGCGCCCAGGCGACGGCGGTGAGCGGCACGGCGATGAGCGTGCCGATGATGCCGCCGAGCACAGTGCCGACGGTGAGGGCCACGAGCACCACGAGCTCGTGCAGGGCGAGCGAGCGGCCGAGCACGACCGGCTGCAGCAGGTTGCCCTCGAGCTGGTTCACGACGACGACGATGATCACGACGATGATCGCCGGCCACAGTCCGTTCGTCACCAGGGCCACGAGCGCGGCGATCACGCCGGCGAGCGTCGCGCCGACGATCGGGATGAACGCACAGACGAACACGATGAGCGCGAGCGGCAGGGCGAGCGGGATGCCGAGCAGCACGAGGCCGAGCCCGATGAACACCGCGTCCACGAGCGCGACGATCACGGTGCCGCGCAGGTAGCCGCCGAGCACGCTCACCGCCCGCGCGCCCATGAGCTCGGCGCGGCGGTGCTGGCCGCCGCGCAGCGGCGAGATGAGGAACGCCCACATGCGCGGGCCGTCCTTGAGGAAGAAGAACAGGATGACGATGCAGAGCACGATGCTCACGACCACCGTGCCGACCGCGCCGATGCCCGAGGCGAGGCCCGAGCCGAGCGCGCCGAAGTTGAGGCCTTCGAGCCAGCCCTGCGCCTGGCTCCACAGCTCGTTGAAGTCGAGGTGGTCGAGCGAGAACTGCGGGAACGTCTCGTTCCACCAGCGCACGAGCTTGTTGGCGCCCTGCACCGCCGAGTCGGCGAGCGTCTGCCACTGGCCCGACACCTGCACGACCACGATGCTGATGACTCCGGCGAGCAGACCCACGCCGCCGAGCAGCAGGGCGACCGTCGACAGCGCGCGCGGCCAGCCGCGGCGGCCGAGCCACGCGATCACCGGCGAGAGCGCCGAGGCGAGGATGAGCGCGATGAGCAGCGGTACGACGACGACCGACACCCGCATCAGCCCCCACACGACGACGCCGCCGGCGATGAGCACGGCGATGAACTGCAGCGCGCGGGTGGCGACGACGCCGACGCCGTCGGTCCACAGCGCGCCGAGGCGGCGGGGGCGCACGATGCGGCCCTGATCGCGGGCGGCCGCAGCGACCGTCTCGGGCGCGGTCGGCACTGCGCCGCCCGCGCCCGCCCCGCGCGCCGTCACCACCGCGTCGGCGCGGGTCGCGTCATCGGGGGCCGCCCCGGCGGCGGCCACGTCGGCGGCGAGCACATCCCCCACGGCGTCGGCGACCGCATCCGCGGCCCCGTCCGCCTCGCGGTCGGCGCGGTGCGGGTGCTGCGACTGCGGATGCGGCTGCTCGGTCATCGATTCCTCTCGCGCAGGGCGTTCGACGGGCGTCGGCCGGGGCGCGGCGGGCGCCCGGGCGGGACTAGGATGTCCAGAGTAACCGTCGCCGAACCCAGGAGTTCTGATGCCGAAGATCGTCGTGCAGATCATGCCGAAGCAGGAGCTGCTCGATCCCGCCGGGAAGGCCGTGCAGCGCGCGCTCGCCTCGGGCGGCCAGGGCCACTTCGCCGACGTGCGCATCGGCAAGCGCTTCGAGATCACCACCGACCGCGAGATCACCGCCGAGCTCATGGACGAGGTCGCGAAGCTCGCCGACGACTTCTTCGCGAACGGCGTCATCGAGGACGTCGTGTCGATCGAGGTCGCCGAGGACGAGCCCTTCGACCCCTCGCAGACCGAGACGGTCACCGACGACGGCTTCCTGCCGACGGGCGCCTCGAGCGACCGCCAGGCCACCGACAACCTCGCCGACGACGCGCAGGATGCGTAGCCCCATGCGCGTCAGAGTCATCACCTTCCCGGGTTCGCTCGACGACCGCGACGCCCAGCGCGCGGTCGAGATCGCCGGCGGCACCCCCGTGCCGCTCTGGCACGCCGACACCGACCTCCAGGGCGTCGACGCGGTCGTGCTGCCCGGCGGCTTCTTGTACGGCGACTACCTGAGCTGCGGCGCGATCGCCGCGACCGCGCCGATCATGACCGAGCTCAAGGATGCGGCCGGCAAGGGCCTGCCCGTGCTCGGCATCTGCAACGGCTTCCAGATGCTCGTCGAGCTGCACCTGCTGCCCGGCGGCCTCATCCGCAACGCCGCCGGCCGGTTCATCTGCCGCGACCAGCGGCTGCGCGTCGAGAGCGTCGACACCGCATGGACCAACGCCTACGAGCAGGATGAGGAGATCATCATCCCGCTGAAGAACGGCGAGGGCGCGTACATCGCCGACGACGAGACGCTCGAGCGCATCGAGGGCGAGGGCCTGGTCGCGTTCCGCTACCTCGGCGCGAACCCGAACGGCTCGCTCAACGACATCGCGGGCCTGCGCAACGAGGGCGGCAACGTCGTCGGCCTGATGCCGCACCCCGAGCACGCCGTCGAGCCGGGCTTCGGCCCCGACACCCCCGAGCGGATGCGCTCGGGCACCGACGGCCTCGGCATGTTCGCGAGCGTCCTCCGCTCGCTCGCGCAGGCGTAGCCGCCGGCGCCTCACGCCCGACTCCCCGCGGAGGGTCGACGCCCGCGGGGACGGCCGGTTCACGTCGCGACCGCGCATCCCCTACGCTCGATCCATGACCACCGATCCGCGCGACGACGCCCCGCACGAGGGCACGCCGGCGCCGATCGTCGGCTCGTCGCTCACCCCGATGACCGGGCCCATCCCCATCCTCGGGATGCCCGGCCCGGCGCCCGAGGACGCCGCCGCCGCGCCCGCCCGGCCCCGCGCATCCCGACCCGGCGCCTCCCGGCCGCCGCGCGACCTGTTCGCGTTCCTCGACCGGGTCGACGCCCGGCTGCTCGCCGTGCTCGCGTCGATCGCGGTCGGCTTCGGCCCGGTGCTCATGGTGCTGTCGGGCGAGAACGCGGCGACGGTGGTGCTGTTCCGCTTCGGCGTCGCGCTCGTGCCGCTCGCGGTGCTCGCGTTCTTCGAGCTGCGGCGCAACGGCCCGATGGCCCGCCGGCACGTGTGGATGCATCTGCTCGGCGGCGCGTTCTTCGGCCTCGACCTCGGGCTGTGGACCCCGGGGATGCTGATGGCGGGCGCCGGCGTCGCGACGGTCGCCGGCAATCTGCAGATCATCATCGTGCCGGTGTTCGCGTGGCTCGTGTTCGGCGAGCGGATCCGCCGGCCGTTCGTGATCGCGATCCCGGTGATGCTCGTCGGCATCGTGCTGATCTCGGGCGCGCTCGAGACGTCGATCGGCGGCGACGTGGTGCTCGGCGTGGCGCTCTCGGCGGTCGCCGGGTTCGCGTACGCGGGCTACGTGCTGATCATCGCGCGGTCGGTGTCGCCGGGGCACGCGATCACGCAGGCGCTGCTCGCGGGATGCACGTCGCTCGTCGTCGGCACGGGCGTCGCGTCGTTCTTCGGGGCGCCGACGCTCGCGGTGGATGCGCGGCCGCTCGTGATCCTGCTCGTGATGGCGATCGTCGGGCAGTTCATCGGCTGGCTGGCGACGACGGTGGCGCTGCCGCGGCTCGATGCGGCGACCGGGTCGACGCTGCTGCTCATGCAGCCGGTGACCGCGGTGCTCGGCGGGCTGCTCGTGCTCGGCGAGCGGATCTCGGTGCTGCAGTGGGTCGGCATCGTCGCGATCGTCGCGGCGGCGTGGGGCACGGCGATCGCGACCGGGCGATCGCGCGGGGTGCGCGTGCCGGGGCGGCGCCGCGCCTCCGGTTCGACGAGCTGAGCCCGCCCCGGAGCGCTGAGTCCGCGCCGGAGCGCGAACGCCGGACCCTTCGACGAGCTCAGGGGCCTCGACGCGGCGAGCCCGCCGGAGCGCGAGGCGCTCCGACGGGCTCGGGGTCAGCGGGGGGGGCTACTTGTCCTTGCGGAAGCACATGAACCAGTCGAGGCAGTACTGGTCCTCGTCCTGGCTGAGCATGCGCTCGGCGGCGACGCCGCAGGAGCCGGCGGTCGGGACGATCACGTCGTCGCCGGGGCGCCAGTCGGCGGGGGTCGCGACGTTGTCGCTGTCGGCCTTCTGCAGCGCGAGGATGACGCGCTTGATCTCGTCGAAGTTGCGGCCCGTCGACAGCGGGTAGTACATGATCGTGCGCACGACGCCCTCGGGGTCGATGATGAACACCGCGCGGACGGCCTGCGTGGTCGACTGGCCGGGCTGGACCATGCCGTACTGCTTGGCGATGTCCATCGTGATGTCCTCGATGAGGGGGAACGTCACGTTCGGGTTCTTGATGCCGTTCCACTCGAGCTCCTGGATCTTGCGGAGCCAGGCGATGTGGCCGTAGAGCGAGTCGATCGACAGGCCGACGAGCGCCGTGTTCAGCTCGTCGAACTCCTGCTGCATCGACGCGAAGGTCATGAACTCGGTAGTGCACACGGGGGTGAAGTCGGCGGGGTGCGAGAAGAAGACGATCCACTTGCCGGTGAAGTCGGCGGGGAAGCTGATCGGGCCCTGCGTGGTGACGGCCTCGAACGCGGGGGCCTTCTCGCCGATCAGCGGCATCGGGTTGCGGGTCTCGGTCACGGTGGTCTGCTCGGTCATGCGGAAGCTCCTCGACGATGGGCGGAAGGGGGGAAGGGGGCGGTCGGGCGGCGTCGCCCGCATACCCCCGGTAGTATATTCCGACTTCCTGAACATTCGGTCAGTATTCACGGGCGCCCGCATCCCGCCCGCCGCACCGGCGCCGGGCACGGGGGGCCGGATGGACGAGGCCCGGCCGCCCGCGCGCCACTAGGCTGGGGCGGATGACTCCCTCCCGGCTGCTGCGCACCATCTCGATCGTCGAGGCGTGCACGTGGGCCTTCCTGCTGCTCGCGATGCTCGCGAAGTACGTCGTCGCCCCCGAGCTCGGCCGCTTCCTCGTGCCGTTCGCGGGCGCCGCGCACGGCACCGCGTTCCTCGCCTACCTCTGGTTCGGGCTCGTGCTCGCGGCGAACGGCCGCTGGCCCTGGCGGGCGGTCGTGCTCGGCGCGCTCTCGTCGGTACCGCCGTTCACCACGCTGCTGTTCGACTGGTGGGCCGAGCGCCGCGGCTACCTCGCGACCGGCTGGCTGCCCGAGGACTCGCCGGCCTGGCGCCCCTGGCCCCTCACCGAGCGGATGCGCGGGGTCGTGCCGTGGACGCTCGCGCACCCGATCACGCTCACCCTCGCGATCATCGCGGCGTTCCTGTTCATCCTCACGCCGTCGCTCGGGTCGGCGCTCAACGCCTGACCCCGGGCCGGTCGCCGCCCCTCCACGTGCCGCGGCCGTCCCTCCCCATCCCCGAGCACGGGAAGGGACGTGGCTGGCACGGGGAGGGACGGCCCGAGCGCGGGAAGGGGCAGGGCGGGGCCCGGATGGGGCCGACCCCGCCGCGCGCGGGTGAATCCGCAGTGAACCGCGGATGAGACCGCTCTCACGCCCGACTCATGCTCGACTCATCGCGGCGCGCCAAGCTGGTCGCAACGCACCGATCGGGTCGGCACCCGTCGGGCCGGCGCCGACGCACCAGTCGGGCCGGCACCGAGCGCATCGGCGCCGATGAGAATCACCGAGCGAGAGGCCCGCATGAGCGACACCGCATCCGCCGCGCGCCGCGGCCGCCGCGCGGTCGTCGTCGGCGCCGGACCGAACGGACTCACCGCCGCCGCCTTCCTCGCCCGCGCCGGCTGGCAGGTCGACGTGTTCGAGCGCGCCGACGCGCCCGGCGGCGCGGCCGCCTCGGCGCCGCTGCTCGGCGACGGCACGATCGTCGACCTCGGCGCCGCCGGCCACCCGTTCGGCGTCGCGAGCCCCGCCTTCGCCGAGCTCGCGCTCGAGCGGCACGGCATCGAATGGCGCCACGGCGACGCCGCAATGGCCCACCCCCTCGAGGGCCGCCCCGCCGCGCTCCTCCGCCGCGGACTCGACGCCACCGCCGCCGGCCTCGGCCGCGACGCCCGCACCTGGCGCGCGCTGCACGGCGACCTCGTCGCCCGCATCGACGACCACCTCGAGAACCTGCTCGGACCGGTGCTGAAGCTCCCCCCGCATCCGCTCGCCCTCGCCCGCTTCGCGCCGGTCGCCGCGCCGCCCGCCGCGCTGCTCGCCCGGACGCTGCGCACCGACGAGGCGCGCGCGTTGCTGCTCGGCTCGGCCGCGCACGCGATCGCGCCGCTCGGCTCGCCGTTCACCGGCGCGTTCGGCACCCTCTTCGGCGCGCTCGGCATGACCCGCGGCTGGCCGGTCGCCCGCGGCGGCACCGGCGCGATCATGAACGCGCTCGTGTCGGTGCTCGCCGCCCACGGCGGCCGCCTGCACCTCGGCCGCGAGGTCCGCGATCTGCGCGAGCTGCCCGCCGCCGACGCGACGGTGCTCGGCCTCACGCCCCGGCAGATCGTGCGGCTCGCCGCGGCGAGCGGCCGCGAGCTGCCCGCGCCGGTCGCGCGCCGCCTCGAGCGCTGGCGGTACGGCGCGGCCGCGTACAAGGTCGACTACCTGCTCGACGGCCCGGTCCCGTGGACCGACCCGGCGGTCGCCGGCGCGACGACGGTGCACGTCGTCGGCTCGCCCGCCGAGCTGCTGCGCGCCGAGGCCGAGGTCGCCGCGCGCCGGCTGCCGCAGCGGCCGTTCGTGATGATCTGCCAGCAGCAGGCGGCGGATGCGTCGCGCGCGCCGGCCGGGCGCACCGTGATCTGGGCGTACGCGCACGTGCCGCACGGGTACCGGGATGCGCATCCCGGCGAGGTGCGCGGGCTCATGGAGGCGCAGATCGAGCGGTTCGCGCCCGGGTTCCGCGACCGCGTGCTCGAGGCGCGGGTCATGACGCCCGCGCAGCTCGAGGCGTGGAACCCGAACCTCGTCGGCGGCGACATCGCCGGAGGGGCGATGACCCGGATGCAGTCGCTGCTGCGGCCGGGGCTCACCGCCGATCCCTACCGCCTCGGGCCCGGGCTCTACCTCGCCTCGTCGTCGGCGCCGCCGGGGGCCGGGGTGCACGGGATGCCCGGGGCCCACGCCGCGCGCGCCGTGCTCGCGGACCACGCCCCGCCCGGGCGCGGCTCCGCGGAGTGAGTGCGGCGCAGCGCCGCCACCCACTCCACCGCCGCTTCCCACCCGCGGAGCGAGCATCGGCCGAGCCCCGCATCGAGCTCCGGCGCCCGCCGACTCCACCGACCTCGTCGGCCCGCACCCAACTCCACCGCCCGCACGGCTCCCCGCCCTCGCCGGCCCCGCTCCGCGGCCGTGCGCCCCTGCTCGTCCACCCCGACGGCGCTGCTCGTCGATGCCAGAAACGGAGACCGCCATGCCCCGATCCGCTCCCCCGCTCACCGGCGGCGACGCCCTGCGCCTCGGCGCGCTCGCCGGATTCGCCGCCGTGCTGCTCGCGCCGCTGCGCCACTACGTCGGACCGATGAAGCGGGTGACCGAGGCGAAGATCGAGCACGACTCGTTCCCGCTGTCGACCTACCCGATGTTCTCGGCCGACCGCCGCGGCCGCATCGTCATCCCGCACGTCGTGGGCTTCACCGCCGACGGCGAGCGCGTCATCCCGCACTACCGCCACTACGGCTCGGGCGGGCACAACCAGGTGCGCAAGCAGCTCGCCCGCGATGTGCGGCAGGGCCGCGCCGTCGAGGTGGCGCAGCGCTACGCGGATTCGCTCGCCGCCGCCGACCGCGAGCGCCGCGGCGGCGAAGCGGCGATCCTCCGCGTCGCCGTGGTGCGCGCCCGCTACGTGTTCGACGACTGGTTCGCCGGCGACCGCGCCCCGCAGGCCGAGTCGGTGCACGCGGAGTGCGCCGTCGGCGGCACCGCGACCGCCGGCCCCGGCGAGCCGCTCCCCCGCCTCCGCACCCCGGGGCCGCAGCGATGACGCACCGCCCGCTCCGCCGCCCGGCCCTCCGCGTCGGAACCGGTGGCAGCAGCTCGGCGACACGCCGCGTTCTCGGCGTGTCGCCGAGCTGCTGCCACCCGAGCCGACGGGCCCGCACCGCGTCGGCACCCAGCACCCGCCCGCCCCGCGCACGACAGCGCCCCGCACCCGCCCGAAAGGCCCAGCGATGACCCGCTCACCCCTCACCCGCGTCGCCGACGCGCTCGCGCCCGCCGCGACGGCCGTCCGTCCGGCGGTGCTCCGCCTCGGCATCGGCGCCTACTCGGCGATCAACAACGGCCGCCGCCGGCCGATGCTCCGCAAGCTGCACCGGCAGGGCGCCGAGCAGTTCGCACCGGTCGGGCCCTGCCGCATCCTGAAGCGCCCGCTGCCGCCGCGCGTCGCCGACGCGCTGTTCGACGCGGCGCAGGTCGTCAACGCGCTCGCGACGCTCGGCGTGGCCCACCGCGTCACCGGTCCGCTCAACTCGGCCCTGCAGCTGTGGACCCTCAGCTACCGCAACTCGTGGGGCATGATCTTCCACAACGACAACCAGTCGGTGCTGCACCAGGCGGTGCTCGGGGTGTCGCCGGCCGCCGACGCGCTCTCGGTCGACGCGCTCGTCGCCCGCCGCCCGCTCGGGCCGCCGGCGTTCGCGCGCCGCTACGGCATCGTCGCCACCGCCTGCAACGTCGCGACGCTCGCGGTCTACTTCATCTCGGGCGTCGCGAAGGTCCGCAGCCCGAAGGGGTGGGCGTGGGCGGGCGGCGACACGCTCCGCGAGCAGATCGCGGCGGATGCGGTGCGCAAGGAGGTGTTCGGCGCGACCGCTCCCGAGATGGCCGGCCGGCTGTACCGCAGCGAGCGCGGCTTCGGGCTGCTCGGCGTCGGCACGCTGATCGTCGAGCTCGGGGCGCCGCTCGCGCTCGCGCACCGGCGGCTCGGGCAGGCGTTCGCGCTCGCCGCGTGGGGCCTGCACATGGGGATCCGCGTGGTGATGGGCATCAAGTTCACCTACAACCTCACCGGCGTCTCGTACCTGCCGCTGCTCCCGGCGGGGCCGCAGCTGCCGCCGGTGCGGCCGCTGCTCGCCCTGCGCTGAGCGCCCCGCGCCCCGGCGGGCCCCGGATGAGAGACATCTCATCCGCGTCTCCCGCCGGCCTCATCCCCTGTCGTTTCACTGTTCCCAGTCGCCGCGATCGGCGACGCCACCAGCTTTCGAGAGAAGGACCTCGCATGACCGCAGCGCTCCACGCCCCCGTCACCGAGTCGGCGACCACGTTCCGCCCCGCCGTCGCCCGCCTGCCGCTGCCCGAGCGCGTGCAGGCCTCGTACACCACCCGCCACGTCGCGGCGGCCGTCGCCGCCGACTCGGGCCGCTTCCACCTCGTCGCGGGCGCCTCGGTGCGGCCGTCGGCCGGCGACATCGTGGTGGCGCGGGTGACCCGCGTCGGCAACCACAAGCGCGTCGAGACCACCGAGTCGCGCCGGGCGACGCTGTTCGAGGGCCACCTCGTGATGCTCGCGTACGGCAACCGGTACGCGGCCGACCAGTTCCTCGCTCACGTGCCCGAGTCGCTCGGCCCGACGCACCTCGTCGCGGCCGGCGGCATCGCGGGCACCGTGACCCTCCAGCACGCGCGGGTGAGCGCGCCGACCGAGATCGAGCCGCTGGGCCTGCTCGCCGACGCCGAGGGCGTCGTCGACCTCACGCGCTTCGCGCCGTACCGCAACGTGGCGCCCGAGCCGGGCGCGCTGCAGCACCGGCCGCCGGTGATCGCGGTGCTCGGCACCTCGATGAACTCGGGCAAGTCGACGGCGATGGCGAACCTCATCAACGGGCTCGCGAAGTCGGGCCGCACGGTCACCGCCGGCAAGATCACCGGCACGGGCGCCGGAAACGATCCGCACGCGTACCGGGATGCGGGCGCGGCGCGGGTGCTCGACTTCACCGACTTCGGCTACCCGACGACGTTCAAGGCCGACATGGAGGCGGTGCGGTCGCTCACCGCGAACCTCGTCGCGGCGCTCACCGATTCGCGCACCGACGTGGTGGTGGTCGAGATCGCCGACGGCATCTACCAGGAGGAGACGGCGCGGCTGCTGCGCGACGAGCTGTTCCAGGCGACGGTCGACGGCATCGTGTTCGCCGCGACCGACGCGCTCGGCACGCTCGCCGGCGTGCAGGCGCTGCAGGCGGCGGGACTCGACGTGCTCGCGGTGTCGGGCGTCGTCACCTCGTCGCCGCTCGCGACCGCCGAGGCGCGCGAGGTGCTGCTGCGCCACGACGTGCCGGTGATCGACACGTTCGGCCTCGCCGAGCCGGTCGCCGCGGTCGAGGTGCTCGAGTCGCGCCGGGGCGCGTAGCGGGGGTCGGGATGCGGGCATCCGAGCTGCGGGGCCGGGCCGACTCGCGCGCCGAGGGGCGCGCGGGCGGGCCGGGCGGCGAGCGCGCCGGCGAGCACGAGGGGCTGCACCGCTTCGCGCCCGAGTTCGACTCGTCGACGGGGCGCGATCCGTTCCGCGCGCTGTTCGCCGGTCTCGTCGTCGACGAGGGCGGGGATGCGGCGGGGCGGCCGGATGCGGTCGGGCGCGCAGGTGCCGGCTCGCGCTCGCCGGGCCGTCGCGCCGCGGACGCCGTCGGCACGGCCGGCGTCCGCGGCGGGGCTCGCGCGGACGATCGCGCTCACGCGGCCGGCGGCGTCCCCGCGGGGCGCTCCGGGGTGGGCGCCGACCGCGGCACGGGCGACGGCACCAGCCCCAGCAGCCCCGCCGCATCCCCCGACCCCGCCCGCATGCCGCCCGTCTGGCGCGGGCGCCGACGGCGGCTGCTCGTCGCGCTCGTCGCGCTCGGCGTCGCGCAGGCGGCGCTCGCGCTCGGCATGGCCCGGCTCGTCGACGGACTCCTCGGCACGTCCGCGGGCACCGCGGCGCCCGGCGCCGCCCCCGCCGCGCTCGCGCCGTTCGGCAGCGTCATCGGCGGCGCGCTCGGCACCCCGGCCACGGGCATC
>JAAYAS010000129.1 GCA_012719255.1 Microbacteriaceae bacterium
CGCGACGTCGTCGTCATCGAGCGCGACACGCTCGGCTCGGGCTCGTCGGCGAAGCCGCTCGGCGGCGTGCGCGCGACCTTCTCCGACCCGGGCAACATCGTGCTCGGCCGCCGCAGCCTCGACGCCTTCGAGCGCCTCGACCGCGAGGGCCACGACATCGGCCTGCGCCAGGTCGGCTACCTCTTCCTCTGCCGCAGCGACATCGAGGTCGCGAACGTCGAGGCCTCGGTGCGGGTGCAGAACTCGCTCGGGTGCGACAGCCGCATGGTCTCCCCCGCCGAGGCCGCCGAGATCAACCCCTTCCTCGACCCCGACGCGCTCGTCGGCGCCTCGTTCTCGCCGCGCGACGGCTACGCGCAGCCCTCGAAGGTCGTCGAGGTCTACGCGAAGGCCGCCGTCGAGCTCGGCGCCCGCATCCTCGAGCGCACCGAGGTCGTCTCGCTCGAGGCCGACGGCGCCGGCATCGAGGTGCGCACCCAGCGGGGCGCCGTCCGCGCCGACTCGATCGTCATCACCGCCGGCGCGTGGTCGACGCGGCTCGGCGCGATGGTCGGCGTCGACCTGCCGATCGAGCCGGTGCGGCGCCAGATCGGCTTCACCCCGCAGTCGGGCGGCCCGCATCCGGTCGTGCCGTTCACGCTCGACCTGTCGACGACGATGTACTTCCACAACCACCGCGACGGCATGCTCCTCGGCATCTCGAACCCGGGCGAGCAGCCCGGCTTCCAGCGGAGCTTCTCGTACAACTGGGTCGACGACTTCGACCGCGCCGCCGAGATCATCGCCCCCTCGCTCGCCCACCAGCCGCTCGAGGCCGGCTGGGCGGGGCTCTACGAGAACACGCCCGACCACAACGCGATGATCGGCCGCGACGCCCGCGACCCGCGCATCCTCTACGCCACCGGCTTCTCGGGGCACGGCTTCCTGCAGGGCCCCGCCGTCGGCGAGCTCGTGCGCGACCTCCACCTCGGCCGCGAGTCGTTCCTCGACCCGACTCCGTTCAGCGCCGCCCGCTTCGCCGGCGAGTCGATGCTCGCCGAGCTCCACATCATCTGACCCGACCCCGACGCACCACCCCTCGAGGAGACCGCATCATGACCACCACGCTCGTCCCGCGCTGGCAGCTCCGCGCCGAGTTCGCCATCCGCCTCGCCAAGCTCTACGGCACCGAGGTGCCCGCCTACAACACCCTCGTCGACGTCTCGCGCGAGGTGAACGAGGACTTCATCGCCCGCCACGGCGCCGACGCCGAGCGTCTCGGCAGCATCGACCGCGTCACCGCCGAGCGGCACGGCGCCATCCGCGTGGGCTCCGGCGAGGAGCTCGCGCAGGTCGCGCGCGTGTTCGCCGGGTTCGGGATGCACCCGGTCGGCTTCTACGACCTCCGCGACGCCTCGAAGAGCTCGGTGCCGGTCGTCTCGACCGCGTTCCGCCCGATCGACGCCGACGAGCTCGCCCGCAACCCGTTCCGGGTGTTCACCTCGATGCTCGCGCACGACGACCGCCGCTTCTTCGACGCCGACACGCAGGCCCGCCTCGAGGAGTTCATCGGCGCCCGCGAGCTGTTCGGCGAGGAGCTGCTCGCGCTCGCCGACCGCTCCGCCGAGCAGGGCGGCCTCGAGCCCGACGAGGCCGACCGCTTCCTCGAGCTCGCCACCGCCTCGTTCGAGCTCTCCGACGAGCCGATCGACCACGACTGGTACCACCGCCTCGAGTCGATCTCGTCGGTCGCCGCCGACATCGGCGGCGTGCCCGCCACCCACATCAACCACCTCACGCCCCGCGTGCTCGACATCGACGACCTCTACCGCCGCATGAGCGAGCGCGGCATCACGATGATCGACGAGATCCAGGGCCCGCCCGACTGGCAGGGCCCCGACGTGCTGCTGCGGCAGACCTCGTTCCGGGCGCTCGACGAGCACCGGATGTTCCGCCACGCCGACGGCGAGGTGCGCGAGGGCACGCTGCGCGTGCGCTTCGGCGAGGTCGAGCAGCGCGGCATCGCGCTCACCGCGAAGGGCCGCGACCTCTACGACCGGATGGTCGCCGAGGTCGACCGCCGCCGTCGCGAGGAGCAGCCCGACCGCACCCGCGTCGAGGTCGCCGGCGACGTGTGGCGCGAGTCGCTGCCCGACTCCGAGCTCGAGCTCGCCGTGCAGGGCCTCGGCTTCTTCGAGTTCCGCCGCGGCGAGGCGGCCGCGCCGGAGGGCCCCTCGGCGACGGTCCGCGAGCTGCTCGAGTCGGGCGCCGCGGTCGCCGAGCCGATCGTGTACGAGGACTTCCTCCCCCGCTCTGCCGCCGGCATCTTCCAGTCGAACCTCCGCAGCGAGGGCTCGCGCGACGACGAGCAGCTCGGCACCCCCTACGACCTCGACCGCCTCTCCGAGGTCATCGGCGTGCGCATCGCCGACCCGACCGCCCTCTACGACGCCCAGCAGCGGGCCTCGCTCGAGGCGCTCGAGCGCGAGCTCGGCCTCCGCATCGAGCACGCCGAGGCGTGACGCCCCGGCTCCCGAGACCATCGCATCCCGCGATCACCGAACCGACCGCACCCACCACGAAAGCGAACCCATGACGAACTTCCCCACGACCGACGACATCGCCCAGCAGGTGCGCGAAGCGCTCGACCGCATCGGCGTCGACGCCGGCGCGCTCGACGGCGCCCGCCCGGTGCGCACGCCGATCACCGGCGGCGAGATCGGAGCGACCGCCGAGCACACCGCCGACGACGTCACCGCCGCCATCGAGCGCGCCGACGCGGCCTACCGCGAGTGGCGCGACGTGCCCGCCCCCGTGCGCGGCGCGCTCGTGAAGCGCTGGGGCGAGCTGCTCGTCGAGCACAAGCAGGACCTCGCGACCATCGTCACCGCCGAGGCCGGCAAGATCCCCTCGGAGGCCGCCGGCGAGGTGCAGGAGATGATCGACATCGTCGACTTCGCCGTCGGCCAGTCGCGGATGCTCTACGGCAAGACGATGCCGTCGGAGCGCCCCGGCCACAAGCTCGCCGAGACCTGGCACCCGATCGGAGTCGTCGGCATCATCACCGCGTTCAACTTCCCCGTCGCCGTGTTCGCGTGGAACACCGCGCTCGCGCTCGTCGCCGGCGACACGGTCGTGTGGAAGCCGGCCGAGGCGGTGCGCCTGTCGGCGATCGCCACGAACGCGCTGCTCGCCCGCGCCGTCGCCGACGTCGACGCCCCCGCCGACCTCCACCACCTCGTGCTCACCGACCGCCGCGGCGCCGCGCCGATCGTCGAGGACG
>JAAYAS010000130.1 GCA_012719255.1 Microbacteriaceae bacterium
CGAGCATCTCGGGGCTCGCGCCGGTGAGTCCGTCGACGGCGTAGGTCCAGGTCTCGGGGTAGGCGGTCGCGAGCCGGCGCACGAGCGAGCGCCGGTCGGCGTCGGGCCGGATGCGGCCGATCGCGTCGCGCGCGACCACCACCTTCTCGAGCTCGCCGGCCTCGATGCGGGCGATCGCGGTCTCGAGCGCGGCGCGGTGGGCGGCGCGGTCCATGAGGCCGTCGGCGAGGCCGGTGCGGGCGTCGGGGCCCGCCGGCTCGGGCTCGGGCAGCGGCGCCTCGAGACCCCAGTCGTCGATCGCGGCGTCGCCGATCTCGGCGAGAGGCGCGATCTCGGTGACGAAGGCGATGCCGTCGCGGCGGCCGACGACCCGCCGCGGCACCCGCAGCACGCTCGGCGCGGCGCTCGCCGCCGAGAACGCGAACGCGCCGAAGGCGATGAGGCCGGAGCCCGGCACCTGCGCGTCGTCGGTGATCGCGGCGCCCTCGACGAGCGCCCGCCAGGCCGCACGGGCCTCGGCGATGCGGCCGGCACCGGCGAACTCGCCGCGCCACACGCATCCGCGCCCGACGACGCCGTCGCCGCGGCGCAGCACGAGCGCGGGGTCGCGGGGATCGGCGTAGCGCAGCAGCTCGCCCGGATCGGCGATGCGGCGGGTGCGCACGCGCAGGCGGGGCAGCTCCGAAGTCACGCCCGCCAGCGTACCCGCCGCGCGCCGGGGGCATCCGGGGGGTCGCGCGCGTCCCGCGCGCATCCGGGGCCCGATGCATCCGGGGCCCGCGCGCATCCCGGCCCCGCGCGCATCCCGGCCCCGCGGGCTACGAGTTCGCGAGCCGCTCGCGCTCGACGTCGGGATCGAACGTCGCCTCGGGCCACTCGAGGTGCATGCCGCGCAGCGTCTCGAGCAGGATCGCCTTGACGATGAGCCGCGCGTACCACTTCTTGTTCGCCGGGATGCACCACCACGGCGCGAGCGGCGTCGACGTGCGCTCGAGGGCGATCTGGTAGGCCTCGGCGTACTCGTCCCACAGCTCGCGCTCGTCGATGTCGCCGGGGTTGTACTTCCAGTGCTTGTCGGGGCGGTCGAGGCGCTCGAGCAGCCGCTCGGCCTGCTCGTCGCGGCCGACGTGGAGCATGATCTTGATCACCTTCGTGCCCTGGTCGACGAGCTCGCGCTCGAAATCGATGATCGCGCTGTAGCGGCGCTCGATCTCCTCGGGCGGCGCCATCCCGCGTACCCGCTGCACGAGCACGTCCTCGTAGTGCGAGCGGTCGAAGATGCCGATCATGCCCGGCGGCGGCACCTCCTTGCGGATGCGCCAGAGGAAGTCGTGCTTGCGCTCCTCCTCGGTCGGCTTCTTGAACGACGCGATGTGGAGGCCCTGCGGGTCGACCGACCCGAACACGTGCCGGACGATGCCGCCCTTGCCCGCCGCATCCATGCCCTGCAGCACGACGAGCACGCTCGGCGCGTTCGGCAGCTCGGCGCGGGCCTGCGCGTACATGCGCTCCTGCAGATCGGCGAGCTCCTCGTCGCGCGAGGCGAACAGCTCCGAGCCGAGCTGCTTGCCGTTCTCCTCCGGCAGGCCCGGCGTCGAGTCGGGGTCGATGTCGGCGAGCCGGAACCCCGATCGCACCTCGAGCCGCCGCGCCTCGTGGAGGTCGACCGGATTGGGCAGGGGCTTGACGGTCTTGGCCTTCTTGCCGTTCTTCTTCGCCATGTCCCGAGCCTAGTCGGGCCCGCCCGAGCACCCCCTCCGCATCCGACCGGGAGTTGCACCTGCCACCACCGGTGGGAATTCGGCCGGGAGTTGCCGCTGCGAGTACCGGTCGGGGCGTCGGGTCAGCGGGCGAGCGGCACTTCGATGACGACGCGGCCCGAGGCGGTGAGCGCGCCCTCGAGGTCGCCGCGGGTCGCCGCGCGCCGGTACTCCCAGCCGTGTGCCCGCGCGAGCGCCTCGACGTCGAGCGCGAGCGGCGTGTACTGCACCCGGTCGAAGGCGGCGGGCGCCGCCGAGCCGCGCACCTCGAGCCCGTCGAAGATCGTGCCGCCGCCGTCGTTGCCGACGATCACCTGCATCCGCGGCGCCGGCTCGCCGCCCTGCGCGACGAGCAGCGATGCGGCGTCGTGCGCGAACGCGAGGTCGCCGATGAGCAGCCGGGTCGTGCCGGCGCGCGCCTTCTCGTCGTCGCCGAACTGGCTCGCGGTCGCGACGCCGAGCGCCGTGGCGATCGTGCCGTCGATGCCGGCGAGGCCGCGGTTCGCGTGCACCCGGATGCGCTTGCCCGGCACCTGCGCGTCGAGATCGCGGATGAGCCGGGATGCGGCGAGCACGAGCCGGTCGTGCGGCCAGGTCGCGCGCCACACGGCGTCGGCGAGCATCGCGCGGGTGACCGCCTCGCGGGAGACGGCGAGCTCCTCGCGGCCGAAGCGGGCGCGCTCGCGGAGGTCGTCGCTGCGCGAGGCGGCGACGTCGGGCGCGGCCGCATCGGTCGAGCGGGCGGCCTCGAGCGCGCGGGAGGCGGCGAGCCAGCCCTGCATCCACTCGTCGGCCTCGGCGCGCAGCTCGGTCGCCTCGACGCGCGGCATCAGCGAGGTGGCGCCGAAGGCGGTGATGCGGAGGGTCGCGCAGTGCTCCTCGGCGTCGACGCTCGATCCGGCGCGCACCTCATCGGCGGCGCCGGCCGCCGCGGGGTCGGGACGCCGGCGCGGCACCGCGGTGCGCACGACCGGGGCGGCCTCGTCGTCGACCACGACGACGCGCACGCCGTCGCGCCGCAGCAGCGCGGGGATCTCGCGGGTGAGCGTCGGATGCCCGACGACGATCGCGAGCTCGATGCCGTCGCGCAGCCCCGGCGCCGGACTGTCGGGACCGAGCAGGTCGCGGTGCGCGACGACGACGTTGCCGCCGAAGCGCGAGCCGCTCGACGGCTCGGCGATGAGCGGCCAGCCGCCCTGCCGGGCGAGGCGCTCGCCGAGCGGGCCCGCGCCGTCGCCGGCGATGACGATGCCGCGCATCCAGTCGGCCGGGTCGAGCTCGATCGTGCCGCTCGCGCGCTCGGGGTTCGCGCCGAGGCGGGCCGGTTGCGCGCCGGGCCCCGCTTCGACGAACGGCACGAGCTGCTCGGGGATGGCCGGGGCCGGGTCGTCGTCGGCATCCCGACCGGTGCTCGCGGGCGCATCGGCGGCACCTGCGACTCCCGGCCGATCCGCGGCGCTGTGGGCGGCGAGGTCGGCGGCGATCGCCGCGGCGAGGTCGGCGGGCAGGCCGCGCGGGCGGTGGCGGGGCATGCGCCGGTCGCGCTCCTCGCTGAGTCCGCCGGATGCGGCGAGCAGCTCGGCCGGGTCGGTCGCGGCGGCGCCGTCGGCGGGGGTCGCGGCGGCAGTGCCGTCGGCGGGGGTCCCGGCGGCGGCAGTCGCGGGGGTCGCGCCGTCGTCGTGCTCGGCGGTCGCGTCGGCGCCGACCGCATCCCCCGCCGCGAACGGCCGCGGCACGCGGCCGTCGAGCGCCGGCACCGGTCCCGAGAGCGGCTCGCGGAACGCGAGGTTGAGGTGGAACGCGCCCGCCGCATCCGCGAGCAGCGCGCCCGCGGCGCGCCAGTCGCCGAGGTCGTCGCCCTCGGCGGGCGCCGGCAGCGTCGCCGACGGCACGAGCGGGCCGAACAGGCCCTGCTGCACCGTCGTCTGGTTCGCGCCGATGCCGTGCAGCTCGGCCGGCCGGTCGGCGGTGAGCGCGATGAGCGGCACCCCCGCGTGATGCGCCTCGAGCATCGCCGGGTGGAGGTTCGCGACGGCGGTGCCCGAGGTGGTGATCACCGCGACCGCCCGCTCCGACTCGCGGGCGAGGCCGAGCGCGAAGTACGCGGCCGAGCGCTCGTCGACGCGCACGTGCAGCCGCACAGCGCCGACCCGCTCGAGCTCGGCGGCGACGAGGGCCAGCGCCTGCGAGCGCGAGCCGGGGCAGACGACGAGGTCGCGCATCCCGCCGCGCACCGCGGCGACGAGCAGTTCGACCGCCGCGTCGAGGGCGGGCGAGGTCACGAGCTGCGCGCGTCGTCGTCGCGGTCGGCGCCGTTGCGCTCGTCGGCGTCGCCGTCGTCGTCATCGGCGTCGTCGGCCTCGATCACCGGGTTCGCGCCGGTGTGGTTCGACGGGTGGTTGCGCATGGTCTCCTGCCGGGCCTGCTCGATCTCCTCGTCGAGCTTGCGCATCTCCTCCTCGAGGGCGCGGATGCGGGCGTCGTGCTCGCGATCGGCGCGCAGCTGCTCGAGGTAGGCCGGGTCCTCGTCGGGCATCGGGGCGGCGGGCGCCTCGAACTGCTTTCGCGACATCTTGCCGATGAAGATCCACAGCAGCGGGCCGACGACCGGCAGCAGCAGGATGACGACGAGCCAGGCCGGCTTCTGCAGCACCTTCGCCCGGCGGCCGTCGGTCATCGCGCAATCGACCGTCGCGTACACCGTGAGCACGACGACGATCACGACGGCAAGGATGATCGCGCGGGACATGCCGACCAGCATAGGCGAGCGCACCTGAGCGCCCCGCCGCGGCGGCCGTGATGCGGATGCATGCACCCGCGCTCGGCGGGCGCGGAGCCGCGCGGGGCGGCCCGGCGCCGAACGTAGACTGGCCGGATGGATCTCTCCCGCGCCTGGATCATCTACGTCGCCGTGCGCCTCGTCTCGTTCGTCGTCCCCTTCGCCCTCGTCATGCTCGCGCTGCCGGGATGGGAGTGGAACTGGCTGCTCGGCGCGGTGTTCGGCGCGCTCGCGAGCCAGGCGATCTCGGTGATCGCGCTGCGGCCGCACCGGGAGCGCATCGCGCAGGGGCTCGCCGAGCGCCGGGCCGCCGAGGAGCGCCCGCGCGAGACCCGCCGCGCGATCGACCTCGAGGAGGACGCCGACCTCGACGCGCACGAGGCGGCCGACGCCCCCGAGAGCGCTGAGCCCGACGCTCGCCGGAGTGCTGAGCCCGTCGAAGCACGGCCGGACCCTTCGACAGGCTCAGGGGCCTCGACCGACCCGGAGACCCCGAGCGACCCGGAG
>JAAYAS010000131.1 GCA_012719255.1 Microbacteriaceae bacterium
GCCGGCGACGACCGAGCCCGCCACGACGGCGCCGATCACCCCGCTGCCCTCGACCGAGCCGGCCTCGCCCACCGAGAAGCCGCTCGCCGAGACCGGCGCGGCCTTCGACTACGGCCTCCTCGCCGCCGCCCTCGGCGTCACCGGCATCGGCGCCCTGCTCGCGATGCGCCGACTCGCGCGCGACGCGCAGTAGCGTCCGGCCGCATCCACGACGACGGCGCCCCGACCATCCCGGTCGGGGCGCCGCCGTTTCCCGGGATGGGCGGGGGCATCCGAATCCCCTGGGAGAACCGCATCCGCGGCGCCCGCACCCGTAGCCTGACGACGACGGGCGCGACGAGGCGCCCGCGGACCAGGGGAGCAGGGATGGTCGACCACATCGCCCACGTGAAGCAGTACGACCCGCAGGCCGACAACGCCGTGCTCGGGCAGATGCTGCGCACCTACCGGCTCGTGCTGTCGAAGCCCGACTCCGCGCAGGTGTCGTTCACCGATCCCGACGAGGTCGGGCGCGTGCGCGAGAACTACCTGCGCAAGAAGCTCGGGGTCGAAGGCTCCGACGACGAGCTCGACGCCGCCATCGCCGAGGTCGGTGCCGAGATGCAGGGCGACGCGCGCAAGGACCGGCTCGTCGTCTACTACCTGCTCGCGAAGCGCTTCGGGCGCCTCGCCGTGTTCGGCTGAGCCGCGCGGCCGACCGCCCGCCGGCGCGTCAGCGGCGGGCGAGCCAGGCGCGCACGTCCTTCGCGAGCGACATCGCGGTGAGCGCGCTCGTGCGCGGATTGCTCGGGCTCGGCGCGCTCTCGAGCGAGAGCGCGAAGCGGCCCGCGGGCCCCGACGCGACGATCTCGTGCTGCGAGCGGCGCGCATCCGGATCGGCGAGCAGCTCGACCCGCACCCGCCGCAGCGAGCGCTCGAGCGCCGCCGACTGCGCCGCGGGCGGGGCGGCCGGCGGGCAGCCGCGGGTCGCCCAGGCGAGCGCGACCGCGACGTTGACGTTCGCGGGGAACCGCTCGATCGCCGCGACCGGGTCGCCGGCGAACACCGTCAGCGGCGCGTCGCCCGGGCGCAGGGCGGCGAGCCGGGCGCGCTCGTCGGCGCTCATCCACGGCCGCTGCAGCGCCCCCGCGAGCTTGCGGGTGCGGATCGTCACCTCGTCGAGGCCGTCGGCCCCGGCCGCCGCGGCGAGCACGTCGAAGCCGCCGATCGCGCCGTTCGTGACGATGAGGCCGGGAACGCGCAGCAGCGCATCCCGCACGGGCGCCTCGGCGAGCGCGCCGACGCTCGTGAGCAGCAGCGCCCGGCAGCTCGGCGCGAGCCCGTCGGCGAGCTCGCGCACCGCGGCGACGCCGGCGCACTCGACGAGCAGATCGCAGCCGTCGATCGCCTCGGCCGCCTCGTCGGCCGTGACGATCGGCACCTCGGCGTCGTCGTGCTCGCTCGGGTCGCGGACGATCGCCGCCCGCACGACGAGCTCGCCGCGCCCGATCTCGGGCGCGAGCAGCCGCAGCAGGTCCTGGCCGATGGCGCCGTGACCGAGCAGGACGATCGAGGCGGGGCCGCCCGCCGCGCCCTCGATCGGGTCCGCTGCCGCCGCTGCCATCTCCGCCCTCCGCTCCGGTCCGCCGGAGCCTCGAGTCTAGGCCGGAGCGCCTGGGCGGTCCCGACCGGGCCTCGGGCCGGCGATCCCGACCGGCTCCCCGGTCGCCGGGGCGCCCACGGGTCGGGCCGGCGATCCCGACCGGCCTCGGCCGCCGGTGCGACTACCGGTCGGGGCGCGGGTCGGCGGCGGGGCGGCGGGCCGCGCGGGCGGCGAGCGCGGCGGCGAGCGCGAGCGTGAGGGCGGCGCCGGCGAGGGCGGGCCAGGCGGCGAGCGGTCCACCGCGATCGGCCGGCTCGCTCGCCGGCCGGGGCGCCGCGAGCGGGGCCGGGGTCGGGGCTCGAGGCCCGCCGCATCCGCGCGCGCCGCGGCGAGCGCATCCTGGCCGAGCGCGGGCGAGTCGCCGACCGCCTCGACGAGCGCGACGAACGCCGCCCAGTCGAGCTCCGCATCCGGATCGGCGAGCTTCAGCGCCGTCGCCGCGATCGGCAGCCGCGTGCGGTCGACCACCTCGGCCGCGGTGAGGGCGCCCGGCACATCGCTCCAGATCGCGAACATGCCGCCGCGCACGAGCGACGGCGCGGCCGGGTCGGCGGCGCCGAACGGCAGCCGCTCGGGCGCCCCGCCGATCGACGGGAAGGTGCCCGCATCCCACTCCGCGAGGATCCGCTCGCCGCTCGGGTAGTAGTACTCGACCCGCTCGCCGAGCACGAAGTAGAGGAACTCGTCGTTGACGTTCACGAGCGGATGCCCGCGCTGCGCGAAGTCGGCCGCCGGTACCGCGCCCGGCGGCCGCTGCGACCAGTAGGCGACCTCGATGCCCGGGTCGAGCTCGACGACGCCCGCCCGCAGCATCCCGTCGCTCCACACCCGAGCCGCGTAGCCGTGCTCGGCGAGCCGTTCGGCGACGAGGTTCACGAACCAGGTCTGCGCGTCGTAGGCGGTCGCGCCCGCGCCGAACTCGCTCGCCGCCCACGCGTCGAGCCCGCCGACCTCGAAGGGGTCGCCGAAGTCGACGAACTCGTCGGCGCCGAGGTTCCACGCCCCCGGCTCGAAGAGCGCCGCGTACTCGTCGACGAGGTCGAGGGCGAAGTCGACCGCCGTCGGGTTCGACACGTCGAGCGCGCCGAACACCTCGCCGCCGGCCGCGTCGCGCAGCCGCAGATCGGGATGCGCGTCGAGCGCGTGATCGAGGTGGCCGGGCATGTCGAGCGACGGCGTGATGCGCACGCCGAGCGCGGCCGCGAAGTCGATGAGCGCGCGGATGTCGTCGTGCGAGTGCGCGTCGGCCGAGGCGATCCCGGGATGCGAGCGCGACTCGATCGCGAACCCCTCGTTCTCGCTGAAGTGCAGCTCGATCTCGGTGATGCCCGACCACGCGCTCTCGCGCACGAGCCGCAGCAGCTCGTCGAGCGGGTAGTGCTTGCGGGCGATGTCGATGTGCACCGAGCGCAGCGGCGAGTCGGGCGCGAACTCGTGCCGGCCGCCGGGCACCGCGCCGTGCGCGCCGAGCTGCTGGGCGGCGACCCGGACGGCGAGCGGCAGCTCGGCGGGGTCGCCGGCGATCGCGAGGCCGGGCCGCTTGTCGGAGGCGGAGGCCGGGTCGGCCGGGCCGGTCGGGCCGGGGGCGGCGCTCGGCGGGGTCGCGGGCGCGGATGGGGCGGGCGCGGTCGCGGGCGCGGGTGCGGAGGAAGCGGTCGCGGGTGCGGACGGGTCGGGCGTCGTCGCCGTGGCGGCGGGCGGAGTCGTGGCCGGCCCGGCGACGGCGTCGCGGGTCTCGAGGGATGCGGGGGCGCCCGGGACCGGGATCACCGCGATGTCGTCGGGCCGCAGGCGGCTGCGGTCGGCGAGCGCGATGAGCTCGAAGCCGTCGGCGGGTCCGACGCCGAGCTCGCGGAGGAGCTCGCGCAGTACGGCGGCGTCGAGCGCGCCGGGGAGCGGGGCGTCGGCCGGCGCCGCGGTCGGGGGAGTCGCCGTGCCGGCCGGCTCGGTCGCCGGGGCGTGCGCGTCGGACGGGTCGGTCGGGTCGAGGCCGTTCGCGTCGGCCTCGTCGGGGACGGCCGCGGCGATCACCGCGATGCGCGTGCGCTCCGTCGGCGCCCAGGCCGCGCCGCCCGGCTCGGAGCGGGAGGCGGGCGGCAGGGTCGTCAGCGGTGGCGACGCGGTGGTCGCCTGCCCCGGCGCGATCGCCGCGGACGGGGCCCCGCGGGCGGCATCCGGCGACCGCACCGCCGCGGCGACGCCCGACGTCGGGCCGCCGGCCGCATCCGCGCGCGCCGCCGCGGGCACGCCCACCGGCAGCGCCGCGCCGAGCGCGACGAGCACCGTAAGCGCGCGCACGGCCGCGCGCCGACCCGGCCACCGCATCCGCCGCATCCCGCCCCCTCTCGACCGCGCACCCGCGATCGGGGCCGCGCTCAGCGCTCCTCGGCTCCATTCTCGGCCGCGAGCTCGCGCCGGCGCGAGCGCACGAC
>JAAYAS010000132.1 GCA_012719255.1 Microbacteriaceae bacterium
GATCGAGACGACGGCGGCATCATCGGCCACCCAGTCGGCGTCGATGGTGGGGGTCTCGTCGCGGGAACGCGCCGCGCAGAGCACGAGGTCGGCGTCGCGGACGGCGGCCTCGGCCGACTCGACGGCGCGGACGGGCACGCCGAGCTCCTCCGTGAAGCGGTCGGCGAAGGCCGCTCGATTGCGCGGGGTCGGGCTGAAGACGCGGACTTCGGCGATATCGACCACTTCGGCGAGCGCCAGGGTGTGCGACTGCGCTTCGAAGCCGGACCCGACGACCCCGAGCGCGAGCGGCCGCTCGGGCGCGATCGCCGCGGCGCCGACGGCGCTCGTCGCGGCGGTGCGGAGACCCGTCACGCGGTTCCCATCGATGAGCGCCACGAGGTCGGCGGTGCGCTTGTCGAACAGCGAGATCAGGTAGCTGACGCGCAGCCCTGCGTCGGCGAACGAGCCGTTGATCGATTTGGCGCCGAAGAGGCGGCCGCTCGACGGCACGGACGGCATGGTGCGCTGCCACTCGCGTCCGCTGTCGGCGAAGATCCGACCGGGATTGCGCCGCTCGTCGACGGGCGCGGGGTAGGCCGCGCGGACGGCGCGGATGGCGCTCGGCAGATCGGCGAGCGCGGCGACGTCGTCGTCCGTGAGGAAGAGCGTCGGAGATGCCGGGGGACGGGTGTCGCTGCTCACGCGTCACTCCTTCGTGATGGTGGCTCCGAAGTCGTTCTTCGGATGCGATACGTAGCGTATCGCTTCGCGCTATGCTGGCGCAAGACACCACTCGACAAGGAGCGCAAGATGGCGATCGCGACCGTGAATCCCACCACCGGCAAGACCGAGATGATCATCGAGCCGCACAGCGCGGAGGAGGTCGACGAGCGCATCGGTCAGGAGCATGCCGCCTTCGAGGAGCTGCGCGGGACGACCTTCGAGCAGCGGGCGCGCTGGATGTGCGCCGCGGCGGACTTCCTCGAGGATCAGGCCGAGGGGATCGGGGAGCTCATCACCGTCGAGATGGGCAAGCCGATCGCGCAATCGGTCGCGGAGGTGCGCAAGGCCGTGAAGGCGATGCGCTTCTACGCCGAGAATTCGGCGGACTTCCTCGCCGATGCGCCGCTCGAGGAGCCGGCTCGGGTGGGCGCCTCCGCCGCGTATTCGAAGTACGAGCCGCTCGGCGTCGTGCTCGCGGTGATGCCGTGGAACTATCCCATCTGGCAAGTCGTGCGCTTCGCGGCGCCCGCGCTGATGGCCGGGAACGCTGGACTTCTCAAGCACGCCTCGAACGTTCCTCAGGCGGCGATGCTCCTCGACGACCTCTTCGAGCGCGGAGGGTTCCCCAAGGGATCCTTCCGCACCCTCCTCATCGGCGGTGCGGAGGTGGCCCGGGTGATCGCCGACGAGCGGGTCGCCGCCGTCACCCTGACGGGCTCCGAGGCGGCCGGTCGCTCCGTCGCGGCGGCCGCCGGGGATCATTTGAAGAAGGCCGTGCTCGAGCTCGGCGGCTCAGATCCGTTCATCGTGCTCCCCTCGGCCGACATCGCGGCCGCGGCCGATACGGCGGTCACCGCGCGCATCAACAACAACGGCCAGGCCTGCATCGCCGGCAAGCGCTGCATCGTGCACGACGACGTCTACGACGAGTTCGCCGCCGAGTTCGTGCGCCGCATGTCGGAGCTCGTCGTCGGCGACCCCCTCCGGCCCGAGACCCAGGTCGGGCCGGTGGCCACCGAGCAGGGCCGACAGGATCTCATCGACCTCGTCGAGGATGCCCGAGCGAAGGGCGCCACGATCCTCACCGGGGGCGAGCCGGTCGAGGGCCAGGGCTGGTTCTTCGCCCCGACCGTGATCGCCGATCTCCCCGACGATGCCCGGCTCGTTCAGGAGGAGGCGTTCGGGCCTCTCGCCTCGCTCTACCGCGCCGTCGATGCGGACGACGCCCTCCGCATCGCGAACCAGACCGCATTCGGTCTCGCGAGCGCCGTCTGGACCGAGGAACCCGCGGAGCAGGAGCGCTTCACGCGCGAGCTCGACGCCGGCGCGGTGTTCATCAACGGCATGACGGTCTCGTACCAGGAGCTGCCGTTCGGCGGCATCAAGCGCTCGGGTTTCGGCCGAGAGCTCGCCGAGGTGGGGCAGCGGGAGTTCTGCAACCTCAAGACGGTCTGGAAGGCTTGACGGGCGCGGCCCGACCACTTCGGGCCGCCGACGCGAGGAGGCGAGGCGACGGTCATGGACTACAACCTGCTGCGTCCGTTGCGCGCGCTCCTCGAGGAGCGGAGCGTGACCCGCGCCGCCGAGCGGTTGCACCTGTCGCAGCCTTCGATGTCCGGGGCGCTCGCGAAGCTTCGCGCCCACTACGACGACGAGCTGCTCGTGCGCCGCGGGAACCACCATGAGCTCACCCCGCTCGCCGAGCGGCTGCTCGCCGTGCTCCCGACCGTGCTGGCCGAAGTCGATCACGTATTCCGGTTGCAGTCGGGTTTCGACCCGCGTACGAGAACCCGCACCTTCATCCTCGCCGGTGTGGACGCCGTGATCGCCCGCGTCGCCCCGCCGCTGCTCCGAATCGGCGCCGCCGAGGCGCCTCGGGCTCGGTTCGAGTTCCCCGCGGCCGATGGTCGGCTGGTCAACGCCGTCCCCGATTCGCTTCGCACCATCGACGGAGCATTTCTTCCCCACGGCTACGCGTCGGACCTCGCGCGGCTCGATCTCCCGCCGGAGCCGTGGGTGTGCCTGGTCGACGCGGATGCCGGCGCCGAGGACCTCCTCGAGCGACCGTGGGTCGAGACGCTGCCCGCGCGCGAGGGCATGTCCCCGGCGACGATGCAGCTCCGGCTCCGGGGCATCGAGCTCTCGACCGTCGCGGCGACTCCGCACTTCTTCGTCCTGCCCTCCCTGCTCGTCGGCACGGAGCGCGTCGCGCTCGTGCCCCGAGACATCGGTCGGCGGGTCGTCGCAGAGATCGATCGGTTGCGGATGGTCTCTCCTCCGGTCGAGCTCGAGCCGATTCGGGACGCGTTCTGGTGGCACGGCGACCATGAGCGGGACGAGGGGCATCGCTGGTTGCGCGGCGCGCTCGCCAGGGTGCGCGACCAGCTCATTGGCGAGGCCGATGACGGCTATCGCGAACTCGGTATTCGTTGATGGCAACCCGCATGCGAGTCTGAGGTCATCACGCCCCGCCGCCTGCACTGACGCCGGTGGTCGCGGTCCGCGAGGCCGCCTCGGCGCGATTCGAAACGATACGCACAGAACACAAGGGAGTGTCTGATGGTGGAAGCAGTTGACGTCGACGTGGTCGTGATCGGCGGCGGCCCGGTGGGCGCCGCCGCGCTCGCTCAGCTCGCCGGGGCCGGTCTCACGGCGATCGGCTTCGAGCAGGAGACCGACATGTGGCCCACCGCCCGCGCCGTCCATTTCGACGGGGAGACCATGCGCGCCCTGCAACGGCTCGGCGTCGCCGAGCAGTTCGAGCGCATCACGGTGCCGATGCGCAGCGTCGAGATCCTCAACGAGGCGGGCGAGGTGCTCGTGCACGCGAACACCGACCGCTTGGGCTCGCAGGCGTGGAGCGACCACATCAGCTTCCACCAGCCCGATATCGAGCGGCTGATCCGCGAGGTCGTCGCCGACTCGGACGGCGTCGAGCTCCGTTCGGGGCACCGGGTCATCGGCGTCCGCGAGGTGGACGGCGCGGTGCGCGTGCGGACCGTGGACCTCGACGGTGCGGAGCAGGTCACGACGGCGCGCTGGGTCATCGCGGCCGACGGCGCCCGTTCCGAGACCCGGGGCCGCCTCGGCATCACCGGCCAGCGGTTCGGCGAGGACGCGCAGTGGCTCGTCGTCGACGGTCAGCTCGTCGATGCTCCCGGCTACGCCGCCGACATGGTGCAGCTCGGCACTTACACGCGGCCGGCCCTCTGGCTCCGGCTGCCGGGAACTCGGGTGCGCATGGAGTTCATGCTCATGCCGGGTGACGATCCCGAGGAGATCGTCACTCCTGAGGCCATCGAGCGCCTCAGCCGGGGCGTGCTGCCGGCCGATCGATTCACCCCGGATCGTCGGGCCATCTACACGTTCCGCGGTCGGATCGCCGAGCGCTGGCGAGATGGACGGGTCTTCCTCGTCGGGGACGCGGCGCACACCGCGCCGCCGCTGTTCGGCCAGGGCCTGTGCGCGGGGATGCGGGACATCGAGAACCTCGTCTGGAAGCTGGCCCTGGTCCGTCGCGGCAAGGCGGACGAATCGTTGCTCGACACGTACGAGACCGAACGCAAGCCGCATGCCACGTACTGGGTCGAGACCGCCGCCAACCAGGCGGTGCTGATGCAGACCACCGATCCCGAAGTCGCCGCGAAGCGCGACGAATTCATCAAGGCGCACCCGGAAGCCTCGGCCGAGCCGAGCAGCCCGGCGCTCGGCCCCGGACTCCACGATGGCGGTCGCGACGAGCGCGCCGGCCGTCTCGGCATCCAGCCGATCCTCTCCGACGGCGTCCGGCTCGACGACATCGTGCGCCGGCGCTTCCTCGTCGCCACGACGCGCGAGATGTACGCGGGGCTGCCCGACCGGGTGCGCGCCGCACTCGAGAGCGACGTCGAGACCGTCGTCCTCCTCGACCCCGAGAAGGTCTCGCAGCTGCTCCACGAGGCCGGTGCCGCCGCGGTCGTGCACCGTCCCGACCACTACGTCCTCGGTACCGCTGATTCGCCCGCTGACCTCGAGCGGCTCGTGCTGCTCATTCCTTCCCTCGCCACCGCTGCAATCGCGGCGAGGGCCAACTGAACCGATTGGAGATCGTCATGTCGTTCAGCCCGATCACCCACATCCGCCACTTCGACCTCGCCGTCCCCGACTTCGACCAGCAGGTCGAGTTCTACAAGAACCATTGGGGACTCACCGTCCAGCACGACGACGGCGACGTCGTCTACTTCGCGGCCGAGGGGTCGCCGGAGCAGTACGTGACCCGTGTGCGCCGCTCGCAGGACAAGCGCCTCGACCTCGTCGCCTTCGGTGCCGCCGACCGCGCGGCCGTCGATCGGCTCGCGCAGGAGCTCGGCTCCAAGGGCATTCAGCTCGTCTCGGAGCCCGACTCGCTCCAGACCCTCGGCGGCGGCTACGGCTTCCGCTTCTTCGACCTCGAGGGGCGCACCATCGAGGTCTCGGCCGATGTCGAGACCCGCCAGCACCGGAAGATCGAGGAGCGCGAGTCGATCCCCGTGCGACTGTCGCACGTGGTCCTCAACTCGTCCCAGCCCGAGAAGATGCTCGCCTGGTACGAGCAGCACCTGGGGTTCCGGCTTTCCGACACCCTCAACCACCCCCACGTCGGCGACCTGTTCTACTTCCTCCGCTGCAACTCGCAGCACCACTCGATGGCGATCGCCCGCGGCCCGCACGCGTCGCTCCAGCACGCGTCGTTCGAGTTGCGAGGCCTCGACGAGTACATGCGCGGCAGCGGCCGGATGATCCGCGCCGGTTACCGCAAGATCTGGGGACCCGGCCGCCATGCGGCCGGCGACAACACCTTCACCTACTTCGTCGATCCCAACGGCAACACGATGGAGATGACGACCGAGCTCGAGACGATCGACGAGGACACCTGGCACCCCACGATCTTCGACGTGCAGGAGCCGGAGACCTCCGACCAGTGGGGCACGGGCGGCGACATGGACGAGTTCATCACCAAGGAGATGTTCAACGACCCGGACACCGACTCCCTCTTCGTCGCGCCGCCGGTCTGATCGGGAGACAGTCGATGACACGGTTCGCGCTCGGCACCTACGCGGTCGACGCCGCCACCTTCCCCGGCCTCGTGTGCGGGGACGAGTTGCACGACGTCCGGCGTGCGTTGCCGCGGCTCTCGGGCACCGCCGACCTGCTGCCCGACTGGGACGCGAACCTCGACCGGCTGGCGGCCTACCTCACCGCGCCGGCCGCCGCCCCGTGGTCCCTCGAGACGCTGAGGACCTCGGGGCGGCTGCGGGTGCTGCCGCCGGTGCAGCCGGTGGGGGCAGTGCTCGCCGCCGGGGCGAACTACCGCGACCACATCATCGAGATGAGCGTCGCGCACCGGCTCGGCGCGCACGGCGCGTCCGACGCCCAGCTGCGCGAGTCGGCCGCCGCGGAGCTCGACACCCGGGTCCGCACAGGCGAACCGTACATCTGGACCGGGATTCC
>JAAYAS010000133.1 GCA_012719255.1 Microbacteriaceae bacterium
AGCAGTTTCATTGCGTTCCTCACGAAGTCGAATGCTGCGCGGCGAGTCGCGCGCGCGATCTACCCCGACAGCCTACCGGGATGCGGGCCCCGCGGCTTCAGCGTGCGGGGGGATCCCGCCAGCCCGCGCGGGTGCGCGCCAAGTACCGTGGACACTATGAGTGGACTCACCCGCGCGACCGCGATCGTCGTCGTCTGGAACGGCGGGGACGAGGCCGTCGCGGCCCTGCGCTCGCTCGTCGAGCAGGACGCGGGGCCCGGCCGCGAGCTCGTCGTCGTCGCCGCCGACAACGGCTCGACCGACGACACGGTCGCCCGCATCCGCGCCGAGCTGCCGGCGGTCGAGGTGCTCGAGCTCGGCGACAACCTCGGGTACGGGGCCGCGGCGAACCGCGCGATGGCCGCGCATCCCGCCGACGCCTACCTCGTGCTCAATCAGGATGCGGAGTACCGGCCCGGGTTCGTCGCGGCGCTCGTCGACGCGCTCGACGCCGACGATGCGCTCGGCGCGGCGACCGCGCAGGTGCGGCTCGCGGGCCGGTTCGTGCGCATCGACGACGCCGACGACCCGACGCCCGCCGACGAGCGGTTCATCGCCCACGACGGCGCCGAGTGGCGCCGCACCCGCGAGGGCGAGGAGGGCGTCGAGCTGCTGAACTCGACCGGCAACCAGGTGACCCGCTCGGGCAACGGCCTCGACCGCGGCTGGCTGCAGCCGGTGGGCACCGGGTTCCCGCGCGCGGTGCTCGGCTTCCACGGCGGCGCCTGCGCGCTGCGGGCGAGCGCGATCGAGCCGCTCGGCGGCTTCGACGAGGCGTACTTCATGTACTACGAGGACACCGACCTCTCGCTGCGGCTGCGGCGCGCCGGCTGGTCGATCGAGTACGTGCCCGCGGCGGTGTCGGTGCACGCGCACGCCTCGAGCTCGGGCACCGCGAGCCCCCGCTTCGTCGAGTGGAACGCCCGCAACCGCGCGTGGAACGCGCGCCGGCACGGGCCGGTGCGGATGCGCGTGGAGGCCGGGGTGCGCACCGCCGCGGGGGCCGCGAAGGGCGCCATCGCGGCGGTGAACCCGCGGGCGGGGGCGGATGCGCGCACGCTCGGCCGGGCGCGGCTGCGCGGCGCGCTCGCCGGCCTCGGGCCGATGCCGAGGGGCGCGGCGGACCCTTCGACGGGCTCGGGGCCCTCATCGGCGACGGGCTCGGGGGCCTCGGGGCCGGCGGGCCCGGGGGCCGGGGAGCAGCGCCCTGCGCCGGTCGAAAGGCAGACCCGCCCCGCGCCCCGCACCCTCATCGACCTCACCTCGGTGCCGCCGAAGCTCGGGGGAGTGGGCCGCTACCTCGAGGGCCTCGTGCGCGGGCTCGACGCGCTCGGCGCGCGCCCCGTGCTCGTCGCCCGACCCGAGCACGTCGACCACTTCGCGGCCCTCGCCCCGAACGCCGAGCTGCACGCCGCGCCGAAGGCGATCGGCAAGCGCGGCCTGCGCTTCGGCTGGGAGCAGTCGGGCCTGCTGCGCCTCGCGCAGGAGCTGCGGGTCGAGGCCATCCACTCGCCGCACTACACGTTCCCGCGCGGCACGCCGCTGCCGCGCATCGTCACGCTCCACGACGCGACGTTCTTCTCCGACCCGCAGGCGCACTCGCGCGTGAAGCGCGTGTTCTTCCAGCGATGGATCCGCATCGCGATCCGCTCGAGCGCGACGCTCATCGCGCCGTCGCGGGCGACCGCCTCCGAGCTCGTGAAGTTCGCCGGCACCCCGAAGCGGCCGATCGTCGTCGCCCACCACGGCGTCGACGGCGAGGTGTTCCGCGCGCCGAGCGATGCCGAGATCGCCGCGTTCCGCGCCGACCACGACCTCGGCGATCGCGAGTGGTTCGCCTTCCTCGGCACGATCGAGCCGCGCAAGCAGGTCGCGCAGCTCATCCGCGCCCACCGGCTGCTGCGCGAGCGCGACCCGAGCGCGCCGCTGCTGCTCGTGTCGGGCCAGCGCGGCTGGGACGACGAGGCCGCGGCGCTGCTCGACGAGGAGGCCGCCCGCCCCGACCCGGTCGTGCGCGAGCTCGGCTACCTGCCGCTCGAGCAGCTGCGGGCCCTCCTCGGCGGCGCGGTCGCGTTCTGCTACCCGTCGATCGCCGAGGGCTTCGGCCTGCCGGTGCTCGAGGCGATGGCCTCGGGCGCCCCGGTGGTGACGACGCACGCGACGGCGCTGCCCGAGGTCGGCGGCGACGCGGTCGTCTACGCCGAGCCGACGCCGGAGGCGCTCGCGGCGGCGCTCGGCCGGCTCGCCGGCGATGCCGACGAGCGCGCCCGGCTGCGGGATGCGGGCCTCGCCCGCGCGGCCGAGTTCACCTGGGAGCGGTGCGCGCAGCTCCACCTCGACGCCTACGCGGCGGCGGTGGCGGCGCGGCGCTGAGCCGACCGCCGCGCTCCGGGACTCCGACCGCGCTCCGACGCCGTCCATCCGCGGGCATGCCCGCGAGTAGGCTGGAGGGAGTCACTGTCGAACAGAGAGCAGCATGCTGAACAAGCTCAAGTCGATCGCGAAGGACCTCCTCTCGAACCGCCGCATCCGCGCGGCGTACAACAACTTCAACCGCGCCGTGCTCACGATCGGCTCGTCGAGCCGCGCCGCCGCGACCGTCGCCTCGGCCATCGGCTTCGTCACCTTCAACCGCGAGCAGTACGCGGTGATGCGCGGCCGCAGCCGCTACTACTCGAGCCTCGAGAAGCAGCGGCGCAACCACATCGGGCTGCGCCGCAACGTGCACCGGCTCGAGAAGGGCATGATCATGCAGCCGCGGCGCGACGTGTTCGCGCTCGACTACATCGAGGAGACCATCGAGTTCTTCGAGCCCGCCGCCGCGCAGCAGCGCTCCGGCGGCGGCGAGGGGATGGATGCGAGCGAGTTCGAGTGGGCGCGCGACGTGCTCGCCCGCTACTTCGGCATGATCACGGTCGCGAATCCGGTCGTCGACGCCGCCCGCCGCCGTTACGAGGCCGCGATGCGCGGGCTCGAGGCCGCTCCGGCCGACGACCAGAAGGCGCCGTTCGAGCGCGCCGACAGCCAGGTCGTCGAGCTCAGCTACGAGCAGATGATGGACCTCGCGATGCGCCGCCGCTCGATCCGCTGGTTCGAGCAGAGGCCCGTGCCCCGCGAGCTCATCGACCAGGCGATGCTCGTCGCCCGGCAGGCGCCGTCGGCGTGCAACCGGCTGCCGTACGAGTACCGCTTCTTCGACGAGCCCGAGCTCACGAAGAGGATCGCGGGCATCCCGTTCGGCTCGGGCGGCTACTCGCACCAGATCCCGACCGTCGCAGTCGTCATCGGCAAGCTCGACCACTACTTCAGCCCCCGCGACCGGCACGCGATCTACGTCGACTCGTCGCTGTCGGCGATGTCGTTCCTGTTCGCGCTCGAGACGCTCGGGCTCAGCAGCACGATCATCAACTGGCCCGACTTCGAGCCGCTCGAGGCGAAGATGCAGCGCACGCTCGGCCTCGACCCGAGCGAGCGCGTGATCATGCTCATCGCGATCGGCTACGCGCAGGACAAGGGCGGGGTGCCGTTCTCGCAGAAGAAGGACCTCGACTCGATCCGCTCGTTCAACAAGCTCCTCTAGTTCGTTGAAGCGCTTCCTCCGCATCGCCGCGCGGATCCTCCCGTGGGTCGTGATCGGCGCCGTCGCGATCTTCTTCTGGCGGGCGATCACGAGCAATCTCGACAGCCTCCGCGACGTCGAGATCGCCGTCGACGGCTGGCTCGTCGGCTCGATCGTGCTGTTCACGCTCGCGGTCGTGGTGAGCGGCATGCTCTGGGGGCGGATGCTCACCGACCTGTCGGGCAAGCGCGTGTCGATCGCCGACTCGGTGCGCATCCACTGCGCCTCGTGGGTGCTGAAGTACATCCCCGGCCAGGTCGGCTCGTACCTCAACAAGATCGCCTGGGCCGGCAAAGCGGGTCTCAGCAAGAAGACCGTCACGAACTCGTTCATCTACGAGAACGTGCTCATGGTGATCGCGAGCCTCATCCTCTCGCTCCCGGTCGTGCTGATGTTCCGCGACGTCGTCGACGCGAACCTCGGCCTGTTCGTGCCCGTGCTCGCCGCGATCCCGATGCTCGTGATCTTCTGGCCGGGCGCCTTCAACCGGATGCTCAACCTGCTGCTCGGGCTCATGAAGAAGGAGCCGTTCCGCGACTCCGACTTCATGTCGCCGCTGCGGCTCGGCGGCTACCAGCTCGGCTACATCCTGCCGCGGCTGCTCAACGGCGTCGGCTTCGTGCTCGTCGCCCACTCGATGGTCGGCGTCGAGCCCGAGTGGTGGGTGGGCATGGCGGCGACGTACATCCTCGCGAGCATCATCGGGATGCTCGCGATCTTCGTGCCCGGCGGGCTCGGCGTGCGCGAGGCGGTGGCGGTGGCCCTGCTCAGCGTGTACCTGCCGGTCGCCCAGGCGATCGTCGTGACGCTGGTCGCGCGCCTGTGTGCGACCATTTCAGATGCGCTCGTGGCGCTCGTGTACTTCGTGCTCAACAAGGGAAGGCTCCGTCAGCAATGACCAAGCACATCGTGATCATCGGCTCGGCGCTGTCGGGCAACAAGGGTGCGGCGGCGATGCTCGAGAGCGCGGTGCAGACCCTCGGCACGGCGCTCGAGCCGGTCGAGTTCACCCTGCTGAGCATGTATCCCGACGAGGACGCCGCGCTCAACCTCTACCCGAACCTCCGGATCGTCGACGCCCGGCCGCTCGAGCTCGGCGTGCGGATCAACACGCTCGCCCTCGTCTACCGGCTGCTGCCGCCCCTGCGCGCGACGATGCGCAAGCGCTACCGGGCGATCCGGGCCCTCGCGAGCGCCGACGCGCTGCTCGATCAAGGCGGCATCACCTTCGTCGACGGCCGCGAGAAGTTCCTGCTCTACAACGTGGCGAGCATCCTGCCGGCGCTGAACATGAAGGTGCCGGTGGTGAAGTGCGCGCAGGCGCTCGGCACCTTCCGCAACCCGATCAACCGCTGGGCGGCGACGACCTTCCTGCCGAAGATGGCGACCATCGTGTCGCGCGGCGCCGTCACCCAGCAGCACCTCGACGAGCTCGGCCTGACGAACACCGTGCCCGGCGCCGACTACGCCTTCCTGCTCGAGCTCACCGACGCCGAGAAGGCCGAGGCCGAGCAGCACTTCGACCGCGCGTTCTTCGACACCGACCGCAAGGTCGTCGGCCTCTCGCCGAGCGTGGTCATGCAGAAGAACATCGACGGCGCGGGCGGCGACTACGCCGGCGAGCTCGTCGAGTTCATGCGCTGGCTCATCGACGAGCGCGGTTATCGCGTCGCGCTCATCCCGCACAGCGTGCGCACCGGCACCGACAAGACCCACAACAACGACCTGCCCCTGTGCCGCGACCTCGCCGCGCGCTTCGGCCCGAGCGACGACCTGCTGTTCATCGAGACCGAGATGTCGTCGCAGGGCCTGCGCCACGTGATCGGCCTGTGCGACCTGTTCGTCGCCTCGCGCTTCCACGCGATGGTGTCGTCGCTCGCGATGGCCGTGCCGACGCTCGTCATCGGCTGGAGCCACAAGTACCAGGAGGTGCTCGACATGTTCGGGCTCGCCGAGTGGGCGTTCGGGCGCGACAAGTTCTCTCAGGCGCACCTCCGCGAGCGGTTCGACGCGCTCGCCGCGAACGAGGACGAGGTGCGCGGCAAGCTGCGCGAGTCGCTGCCCGCGGTGAAGGACAAGGCGCGCGTGCAGGTCGACGAGATCGTGCGGATCGCGGTGGGTTCGCGTTGAGCCGTTCCGCGACGGCGGCCGGTGCGCGCCGCCGCCCGCGGGTCGCCGACGACCGGCGCCGGTTGCTCATCGGCGTCGGTCTCGTGGTGCTCGTCTACGTGGCGACCGCGAGCTACGCGGCGCTCACGCTGCCGCTACCGGGAACCCGCGACTCGACCTTCCACCTCGACTACGTCTACCAGGTCGCGCTCGGGCAGCTGCCCGCCGCCGAAGGGTACGAGCTGTATCCGGGCCGCGGCGGCCGCCAGTTCGCCTCGGCGCACCGCCGCTCTCCTACGCCCTGATGGCGCTGCTCGCGGGCGGCTTCCTCCCCGACCAGCAGGGGACCGCGATCGCGATCATCCGGGCGGCGAACATCGGCCTCGGCGCGCTGACGCTCGTCGCGATCGCCTGGTTCGGCGCCCAGATCGGCGGGCGGCACCGGGTGCCGGTGGCGATCGGCATGGCGGCGATCGCCGGGAGCGCCTTCCCGATGATCCGCTTCGGGGCCGAGATCTACAACGACATGCTGGTGGCGCTCGCGGCGGCGCTCGCGCTCGCGCTCGCGCTCGCGACCCGGATCATCCTCACCGGCCGCATCACCTGGGTCACGGGCATCGGGCTCGCGCTCGTGAGCGTCGTGGGGCTCGGCACCAAGGCGACCTTCGTGATCCCGCTCGCCGTCGTGGTCGGCGGGCTCGTGCTCGCGGCGCTCGTGCGCCGAGTCGCCGGCGAGCGCCGGGCGCCGCTGCGCATCGCGTTCGTCGCCCTCGGCGCGCTCGTGGCGGCGGTCGCGGCGAACGCCTGGTTCTACCTCATCAATCTCGAGCGCAGCGGCTCGCTTCACCGGTCGTCGCCGAAGGCGCCGGTCGGGGGACGGGCGCACCGGTCGACGGCCGACGTGCTCGGCGACCTCGACTTCTGGGCGGTCGTCGGCCGCGGATTCATCGGCCGCGCCGAGCCCGACCACGAGCGGTTCACCGCGATGAGCGCGCTCGTCGTCGGCGCGATGCTCGTGGCGGGCCTCGCGGCGCTCGTCG
>JAAYAS010000134.1 GCA_012719255.1 Microbacteriaceae bacterium
CGGCCCGCCGCCCGCCCGATCGCGCCGCTGCCGCTGCCGCTCGCGCTCTGCGCCGCGATCGCCGGCGCGCTGCTGCTGCGCGCGGCGTTCCCCGACCACGGCCTGTGGCCGCTCGCGCCGGTCGGCGTCGCGCTCGTGCTCGCCGGGATGCGCGGCCGCCGCGCCCGCGGCGGCTTCGGCCTCGGGTTCGTCGCCGGCCTCGTGTTCACGCTCGTGCACGTGCAGTGGACGAGCGAGTTCCTCGGCCCGCTGCCGTGGGCGGCGCTGTCGACGCTGATGGCGCTGTGGTGGGCGGCCGGCGGCGCCCTGATGGCGCTCGCCTGGCGCCGTCTCGGCCCCGGCCCCGGCCTCGTGCCGCTCGCGATCGCCGGCCTGTGGACGCTCCGCGAGGGCATCGCCTCGACCTGGCCCTACGGCGGCTTCGCCTGGGGTCGCGTCGCGCAATCGCAATCCGACTCGCCGTGGGTCGAGCTCGTCTCGTGGGTCGGGCCCGCCGGCCTCGGCTTCGCGCTCGTCTGGCTCGCGGCGCTCGCGCTCGAACTCGCCCACGACCGCCGGCGCAGCGCCCTGCGCCGGGCGAGCATCGTGCTCGCCGCGGCGCTCGTGCTCGCGCTCGTGCCGCAGTGGCGCACGCCGACGACCGGCACGACCACCGTGCTCGCCGTGCAGGGCGACACCCCCGGCGCGAGCTACTTCATCCCCTCCGAGCCCGGCGAGATCCTGCTCGCGCACGCCGCGGCGACCGCGCTGCCGCCGACCGTCGCCGCCGGCACCGACCCCGATGCGCCGATCGACCTCGTGCTCTGGCCCGAGGGCTCGGTCGACGTGAGCCCCGCCTGGTCGGCGCAGGCCGCCGCCGTGCTCGACGACGTCGCCGCGGCCGCCGGCGCCCCGGTGCTCGCGAACACCGTGCACGTCGAGGGGGAGTGGGGCGCCGAGGGCACCGAGTACTTCAACACGCAGTTCGTGTGGACCCCCGGGCCCGGGTGGGGCGACCAGTACGACAAGGCCCACCCCATCCCGTTCGGCGAGTACGTGCCCGACCGCGAGTTCTACGAGCGCCTCGCGCCCGACCTCATCGGCCTCATCCAGCGCGAGTACACGCCCGGCACCCGGCCGAACGCGCTCGGCCTCGGCGGCACCGGCTACGGCGTGTTCATCTGCTACGACATCGTCGACGACGCGCTCGTGCGGCAGGCGATCGCCGGCGGCGCCGAGGTGCTGCTCGCGCCGACGAACAACGCCGACTTCGGCCGCACCGACGAGTCGGGCCAGCAGCTCGCGACCGCCCGGCTGCGCGCCGTCGAGACGAGCCGCGCCGTCGTGCAGGCCTCGACGGTCGGCTGGAGCGCCGCCTACGGGCCCGACGGCGCCGAGCTCGCGGCGATCGACTGGTACGAGCCCGGGGCGATCCTCGTCACCGTGCCGACCTCCACGGGCAGCACCCCGGCGGTCGCCGCCGGCCGCGCGATCGAGGTCGGGCTCGCCGGACTCGGGCTCGCGCTCTGCCTCGTCGGCGCGCGCGGCCGCGGCGCGGCGCTCGGAGCGCGCACGACGACGGCCCCGGCAGCCGACGGGCTGCACGGGGCCGCGGAAGGGCGCTGAGGGGCGGACGGCGCGGTTCGGCGCCGCCGGCCCCGGCTACTTCTTCTTGCTCTTCGCCGCCTCGGCGGCGGCCTTCTTCTTCTCGGCGGCGGTCTGCGCGCGCGGCCGGTCGGCGAGGTCGATCGGCTCGGGCTCGGGATCGTCGGCCCGGCCGGTGGTCTGCGGCGGGCCGGCGGTCGGCTCGCGCGACTCGGCCGACTTCGTGCCGCGGCGCTCCCGCAGCCAGTCGAGGCGCACCTGCAGGACCTCCTCGAGATCCTCCTTGGTGCGCCGCTCGAGCAGCATGTCCCAGTGGGTGCGCTGCGGCTTCTGCGCCGGCGGCTCGTAGGGCACGAGGTCGCCGTCCTCGTCGAGGAGGCGGCCCTCCTCGCCGGTCTTCGGCGAGTCCCACACCTCGGGCGCCTCGGCGTCGGCGGCGAACGTGACGATGAACCGCTCGCCGCGGTCGGTCTGGTACGTGCGCAGCTGGTGGTCGACGAGCACGACGCCCTCGTCGCTCTGCAGGCTCTGCGCTCCCAGGCGCATGCCGCGGAGGCTTCGATCTGCCATCGCAGTGTCTCCCTTCGATCGTGCGGCGTCGCGGCGCGGGAACGGAATCGCGCGGCGCGCCGCGGCCCGCCGGGTTTCGGGCGGGCGACGACAAGTCATGTCTACCGGTCAACGCTGGGCGTACCCTTGCCATTCCCCGCGCGACCGTCGCGGGCGTGCGGTACGGCGGCGACCGGGCGCCGGCGGGAGGCCCGCGGAGGCCGGCGGTCAGTCGAGCTCGACGGCCCGATCGACCCGGTCGGTGACGATGCCGTCGACGCCGAGGCCGACGAGCCGGCGCATCTCGACCGGGTCGTTGATCGTCCACACGTGCACCTCGCGCACGTGCCGGCGGTAGGCGGCGATGCGCCGCGGGGTGACGAGGTCGAGCCGGCCGAAGCGGGGCGGGATCTGCACCGCGTCGATGCCCTCGAGGGCCCGCTTCAGCGCCCGCTCGTTGCGCCGCGCGTCGGCGATCACCGCGCGCACCACCGTGCGCGTCGAGGCGCCGTGGTAGGCCTCGGGCAGCCGCTCGCGCAGCGCCCGGGCGCTGCGCTCCTCGAACGAGGTGACGAGCACGCGCCGGCAGGCGTCGACCCACTCGATCGCATCGGCGACCGGCTCGACCGCCCGCGGATCCTTCACGTCGATGTTGAACCGGGCGCCCGGCAGCGCCCACAGCGCCTCGGCGACCGTCGAGATGCCGTGCCCGCCGATCTCGCGCTCCTGCAGCTCGGCGAGCGTGAGCCGGTCGATGCGGTGGCGCGAGCCGTCCCAGCGCTCGAGCGTCGGGTCGTGCCAGAGCACCGCGACCCCGTCGGCGGTGACGTGCGCATCGGTCTCGATGTGCCGAACCCCGAGCGCCATCGCCGCCTCGAACGCGGCGATGGTGTTCTCCGGCGCCTCGGCCGCGTAGCCCCGGTGCGCGAGCAGCCGGGGCAGAGCGGGATCGAAATAGGTCACGGCTCCAGTCTGCCGTGGAACCGCGCGGCTGTCGCTAGACTCGCGCGTATGGCTGCAGCAACCCAGAATCCGCTCGCTCCCGGCTCGCTCGAGGGCAAGCGCGTCCTCGTCACCGGCTCCTCGCGGGGCGTCGGCGCCGACACCGTCCGCTACTTCGCCGGCGCGGGCGCCTCGGTCGTCGTGAACTACCGCAACAAGGCCGCGCGCGCCGAGAAGCTCGTCGCCGAGATCGAGGCCGAGGGCGGCACCGCGATCGCCGTCGGCGCCGACCTCACCGACGCCGACTCGGTCGCCGCGATGCTCGCCGAGATCGAGTCGGCCTACGGCGGCCTCGACGTGCTCGTGCTCAACGCCTCCGGCGGCATGGAGGCGAACATGGGCGAGGACTACGCGCTGCGCCTCAACCGCGACGCCCAGGTCGCGATGCTCGAGGCCGCGCTGCCGCTCATGGCGCCCGGCTCGCGCGTCGTGTTCGTCACCAGCCACCAGGCCCACTTCATCCGCACCACGCCGACGATGGAGGCGTACGCCCCGGTCGCCGAGTCGAAGCGCGCCGGTGAGGACGCGCTGCGCGAGCGCATCCCCGAGCTCGACGAGCGCGGCATCGGCTTCGTCGTCGTCTCGGGCGACATGATCGAGGGCACGATCACCGCGACGCTGCTCAACCGCCTCGAGCCGGGCGCGATCGAGACCCGCCGCGCCGAGGCCGGCAAGCTCTACAACGTCGCCGAGTTCGCCGCCGAGGTCGCCCTCGCCGCGGTCGAGCCGGTTCCCGCCGACAGCACCCGCCTCGTCGGCGACACCTCGAGCTTCACCGCCGAGTAGCCGCGCGCGGCAGCGGGCCCGGGCCGATCGCGGCGCGGGCCCGCTGCCGCGTTTCCGGGACCCCCGCGGCGCGCGTTGGCGCGCTCAGCACCGGCCGAGGCGAGCGCGGATGCGCTCAGGACCCGCCGAGGCGAGCGCGGATCCGCTCGACGTTCCGCCGCTCGGCGAGGTGGTCGTCGAGGGCGCCGAGCACCTCCCGCCAGCCGTCGCGGCATTCGGCGGCGACGAGCTCGGCGTAGTGGCCGCTCGGCAGACCCGACTCGACGACCCGCACCTTCGTGCGGCCCTTCGCGCGGGTCACCGTGATCGTCACCGTCGACTCGAAGCCGCGCGGCGTCGACTCGATCGCGAGCACGATCTCGTGCCCGGCGTCGAGCTCGGCGACGCGACCGCGCGCCGTGCGCGGCCGCTTCTTCTTCGGCCGGGGCGTGATCACGCCCGCGCGGCCGCCGCGCTTCGCCGCGAGCTCGAGCGAGGGCCACCACTCGGCGGTGCAGCGCTCGTCGGTGAGCGCCGCCCACACGATGTCGGTCGGGGCGTCGAAGCGCACCGAGATGTCGAGCGTCGGGGTGTACGAGTTCATCGGCGTTGGGGTGGAGCGGTCGACGGGAAGGGGCAGGGCGCGGCGGGAACGCGAACGCCCCCGGCACGAGGACCGGGGGCGTCGCGATGCGGTCGTCCGCTACTTGCGGCTGTGGCCGGTGATCTGCCACGGGATGAAGAACGCGAGGCAGTTCAGCAGGATGCCGGCGCTGAACAGCAGGATGCTCATCATGTTGTCGTCCATGCGGAACGCCAGCGGGTAGCAGACGATGCCGAGGGCGAAGACGATGAAGCAGCCGATGGCGATGAGCACGTTCACAGGGGCATCTCCCGATCTGAGTAGGTCGTTGCCGCGCTCGAAGCGGAGCGCGTCTCACAGCATCCTAGAGGATTCCCGGAGCGGATTCGCATCCGGACCGGCGGTGCGGCGCGGGGACGCTGCCTCCCGCGCCGCACCGGGGGAGCGGACTAGCTGAAGCGCGGCTCGCCGACGTCGGCGAGCGACGGGTCGAGCTCCCACTTCTCGAGCAGCTCGACCATGCCGCCGTCCTCGTGGAGGCCCTGGACGTAGGCGTCGAAGGCCGCGACGAGCTCGTCCTTGCCCTTCTGGAACGGGAAGCTCGTCTGGGCGGGCAGCACCGAGGCCTCGACGCGCTCGTCGGGCTCGAGGCTCGAGATCTCCATGCCGTCGTACATGAGGGCCGCCGAGGCGACGTCGAAGGCGACGTCGACGCGGCCGTTCTTCAGGTCCTCGGCGAGCAGGGTCGGCTCGGGGTAGGTCTTCACCTGGCCGGGGAAGCGCGCCTCGAGGTCGGCGACGAAGATGTAGCCCTGCACGACGCCGACGTTGAGGCCCTCGAGCTCGTCGAAGGTGCTGTACTCCTGCGGGGCGGCGGCGATGAGGCCGTCGAGGTAGAGCGGGTGGCCCATCGTCACCTCCTGGTTGCGCGCCTCGGTGCGGTACCAGCCGCCGAGCGAGACGTCGACGCGGCCCTGCTGCACCGAGGTGACGGCGGCGGTGGCGCCGACGTTCACCGGCTCGACGGTGAGGCACTCGGCCTCCGCGAAGCCGTTGATGATGTCGGCGTCGAGGCCCTCGTAGCCGTCGGGGCCCGAGGGCATCACGAGCGGCGGCATGTCGGAGATGCCGACCTTGAGCACGCCGTCGGCCATCGTGGGGAGGTTCTCGTGGGCGGGGGTGCAGTCCTCGGCCGGGCCGGCGGCGGCGCCGCCGTCGCCGCCGGCGGCGCAGCCGGTGAGGAGGAGGGCGGCCGCGGCGGCCATGGCGCCGAGGCCGAGGAGGTTGCGCTTGCGCTTCGTCATGGGGATTTCCTTACTTCGTCGTAGGGGATGGATGGGATGGGGGATGGGTCGGGATGGCCGCGATCAGCGGCGGGTCACCGGCACGGCCGTCGTCGACGGCACGACCGAGGTGTGCGGCTTCGCCTTGCGCCGGCGGCCGCGCTTGGCCGGGTCGGCGGTGAAGTGCTGCGAGGCGTAGCTGAGCGGCAGCGTGACGATGAGGTAGAGCACCGCGGCGAGCGTGAGCGCCGAGAGGTACTGGAACGTCTGCGTGCCGATCGAGTACGCCTGCGAGAGCACCTCGGGCAGGGCGATCTGGTAGGCGAGGGCGGTGGCCTGGAACATCTGGATGGCGAGGCCGATCAGCGAGGGCAGCGCGATGCGCAGGCCCTGCGGGATGACGACGTCGCGCATCGTGTCGAACGCGTTGAGGCCGAGCGCCTTCGCCGCCTCGCGCTCGCCGCGGGGCACCGCCTCGAAGCCGGCGCGGAACAGCTCGCTCGAGTACGCGGCGGTCGTCAGCGCGATGCCGACGCAGGCCGCGACGAAGCTCGTGAGGTTGAGGCCGAACTGCGCGACGCCGTAGTAGACGAGGTAGAGGAACACGAGCGCGGGGATGCCGCGGCCGAACTCCACGACGACGACCGAGAGCCAGCGCACCGCGCGGGTCTTCACGGAGGCGCCGATGCCGAGCAGCGCCCCGAGGGGCAGGCCGACGATGAGCGCGATGATCGTGACGCCGAGGGCCGTGAGCAGGCCCTGGAACATCTGCGGGAGCCAGGTGAGCCAGTCGGAGAAGAACATGTCAGGCCACCTTCTTCTGCAGGCTCGCGTAGAGCGCCCGGCCGAGCAGGCCCATCGGCACCGAGATCACGAGGTAGAGCAGCGCGATGATGAGGAACGGGGTGATCGCGTCGCCGGTCGAGCGCATCGCCCGGTTCGCGACGAACACGATGTCCATCACCCCGATGATCGACACGATCGAGGTGTCCTTGAGCAGGCCCACGCCGTAGGTGGCGATGCCGGGCACGGCGACGCGGAACATCTGCGGGGCGACGACGTCGATGAAGGTGCGGCGCTTGTTCAGCCCGAGCGCCGCCGCGGCCTCGAACTGGCCGGCCTTCACCGAGAGGAAGCCGCCGCGGTAGATCTCGGCGATGTACGCCGCCGAGATCAGCGAGAAGCCGATGATCGCGGTCTGGATGGGGTTGAAGCGGAAGGCGCCGATCTGGATGCCGAAGAAGATGATGAACACCCACACGACCGGCGGGATGCCGCGGACGACCTCGATGATCGCCTGGCAGATCCGCGACAGCACGCGGTTCTCCGACACCCGCCCGAGCATCAGCGGCACGGCCGCGACGGCGCCGATCGCCAGCGACGACAGCGACACGAGCAGCGTCATGCCGAGCGCCGCGGGCAGCGCGAGGAGGAAGTCGGTCATCGGTGCACCACCGCGCTGAGGAACTGCCGCGTGCGCGGCTCCTTCGGGTCGGTGATCACCTCGGTGGGGTCGCCCTCCTCGAGGATGCCGCCGTCGGCCATCACGATGAGCCGGTCGCCGACCTTGCGGGCGAACTCGATCTCGTGCGTGACGACCATCATCGTCATGCCGCTCTCGGCGAGCTCCTGCATCACCGCGAGCACCTCGAGGCCGACCTCGGGGTCGAGCGCCGAGGTCGGCTCGTCGAAGAGCATCACCTCGGGGTCCATGGCGAGCGCGCGGGCGATCGCGATGCGCTGCTGCTGGCCGCCCGACAGGCGCCCGGGGTACTCGTCGAACTTGTCCTCGAGCCCGACGCGCGTGATCAGCTCGCGCGAGCGCTCGTCGGCCTCGGCGCGCGAGCGGTCGAGCACGCGGCGCTGCGCGAGCGAGACGTTGTCGAGCACCGTCATGTGCGGGAAGAGGTTGAACGACTGGAAGACCATGCCGGCGGTGCGGCGCAGCTCCTCGAGCTGCTTGTCGCTGTGCTTCTTCGCCGTGTCGATCATGTGATCGCCGACCCGCACGGTGCCCGAGTCGGGCACCTCGAGCAGGTTCGTGCACCGCAGGAAGGTGCTCTTGCCCGCGCCCGAGGGGCCGATGATCGAGATCACCTCGCCCTGGTTCACGTGCAGCGTCACATCGTCGAGCACGACGTTGTCGCCGTAGGCCTTGCGGATGTTGTCGAGAGCGACCTTGGGGGTGCCGGCGGGGCCGCCGGACGGGTGAGCGGTCATCCATGTCCTCCTTGACACGTCGACTAACTAAGCGATCGTTAGCCTATGGATCCCAGGGCGGTGCGCAACCGATTCAGCATCGTCGTTACCGAACCGTGACAAACCGATTCAGCAGCCGGGCGCCCGGCAACCGACGGCCGACCCGCAACCGGCCGGCGGGTCGCGGGTCAGTCGCGGGCGAGCCGACGCAGCACGCCGACGCAGTCGTCGATCACCTCGTCGGCCGCGCCGCCGACCGAGCGCGCGATCGACACCGAGTTCTCGCAGATGCGCATGATGATCTCCGCCTCGAGCCGGCCGCCGGCGCCGATGCCCGCGAGCGCGCGCTCGAGCTCGGCGAGGTGCACCCCGTGCATCCGCATCGAGCGGGCCGCGTGCTCGTCGCCGAGGAGGCCGAGCTCGTCGTGGTTGTCGAGCAGCAGGTCGAACCACGAGCGCCGGCCGTACTCGGTGAGCTCGTACGCCATGTGCCGCCGCACGAGCCCCTCGATGCGCGCCTCGGCGGGGGAGTCGGGATCGGTGGGGAGCACCACCGCGCGGAGGAAGCGCAGCTGCGCGGTCGCGACCGCGACGCCGAGCAGCTCCTGCTTCGACGCGAAGTGCGCGTACACCGCCGCCGAGGTGATGCCGACCTGCTCGGCGAGCGCGCGCACCGAGGTCGCCGCGAAGCCGGAGGTGCGGAACGACTCGATGGCCGCGTCGAGCAGCCGGGCGCGGGTCGCGCCGCGACGACCGCCGGAGCCCGCGACGACGCGCTCGAGCTCGTCGAGGTACTCGAGCAGTTCGCGCGACGGTGCGCCGGAGGACTCTGCTGCCACGCCGATCAGCGTAGGCGATGCCCGGGCCCGCGGGCGGCAGCCGACCGGCGCCGGCCCGCGCGACCGACCTTGCAATGCGCGCACGGTTCTTTCACTTTGCCTCGATTTGCACGGCAATACATATACGATCGTCTCGAGTCCAAGGCGGCTCCCGGATGCGACTGGCAGGCTTCATCTGCCGGCACGGGACCGCACCGCACAGCGATGTGCGACCGCGACCGCCCCGCGCATCCGCCGCGAAGCCCACCACAACGAAGAGGAGAGGCCGTGCTGTTCCACGACCACGGATACGTGTCCACCGATCCCCGCATCAAGCCGGCGGCCGGCTACGGCCTCGACCGCGCCGAGGACCTGCCCGACGAGATGGACGTGCTCATCGTCGGCACCGGTCCCGCCGGCATGCTCACCGCCGCCCAGCTGTCGGTGTTCCCGAACATCAACACGCGCATCATCGAGCGCCGCGACGGCCGTCTGAAGATCGGCCAGGCCGACGGCATCCAGGCCCGCAGCGTCGAGACCTTCCAGGCGTTCGGCTTCGCCGACGAGATCATCAACGAGGCGTACCACCTCGCGGAGATGGCGTTCTGGAAGCCCGACCCCGAGAACCCCGAGCACATCATCCGCACCGCGCTCACGCCCGACGACCCGGCGAACGTCAGCGAGTTCCCGCACCTCATCGTCAACCAGGCGCGCGTGCTCGACTACTACGCCGACTTCGCGAAGCGCCAGGCCGGCCGCGTCGTGCCCGACTACGGCGTGAAGTTCACCGGCCTGCGCTTCGACGACGGCGCCGAGTACCCGGTCGTCGTCGACGTCGAGTACACCGCCGGCGAGCGCGCCGGCGAGACCCGCACCGTGCGCGCGAAGTACGTGCTCGGCGCCGACGGCGCCCACTCGCCGGTGCGCGAGTCGATCGGCGCGAAGCGCCAGGGCAAGATCTCGTTCCACGCCTGGGGCGTGATGGACGTGCTCGCCGTCACCGACTTCCCCGACATCCGCCGCAAGTGCGCGATCACCTCGAACGACGGCGGCAGCATCCTCCACATCCCCCGCGAGGGCGGCCACCTGTTCCGCATGTACGTCGACCTCGGCGAGCTCGCCGAGGACGACAACCACGCCGTGCGCTCGACCCCGCTCGAGGAGGTCGTGCGACAGGCGAACGACATCATCAGCCCCTACACGCTCGACGTGAAGGACGTCGCGTGGTGGAGCATCTACGAGGTCGGCCACCGCGTCACCGACCGCTTCGACGACATCTCGGAGGAGCGCCAGCACCTCGAGCCGGACGTGTTCATCGCCGGCGACGCCTGCCACACGCACTCGGCGAAGGCCGGCCAGGGCATGAACGTCTCGATGCAGGACGGCTTCAACCTCGGCTGGAAGCTCGCGCACGTGCTCGAGGGCCGCAGCCCCGAGTCGCTGCTGCGCACCTACACCGGCGAGCGCCAGGTGATCGCCCAGAACCTCATCGACTTCGACCTCGAGTGGTCGGCGCTGATGGCGAAGAAGCCCGAGGAGTTCTCGAGCCCCACCGAGCTCGAGGACTTCTACCAGTCGACCTTCGAGTTCCCGGCCGGCTTCATGACCCAGTACGAGCCGTCGATGATCACCGGCGACGCGACCTACCAGGAGCTCGCGACCGGCTTCCCCGTCGGCAAGCGCTTCCGCTCGGCCGAGGTCATCCGCGTCTGCGACGGCACCCCGCAGCACCTCGGCCACCTGCACGAGGCCGACGGCCGCTGGCGCGTCTACGTCTTCCCGGGCAAGGCCGAGGCCGACTTCGCCGAGTGGGCCGAGTGGTGGCAGAACGGCGACGACTCGCCGCTGCGCGCCCACACCGCCCCGAGCGAGGACGACGCGGCGCTGTTCGACGTGAAGGTCGTGTTCGACGACGACTACGCGAGCATCGACACGAACGACGTGCCCGCCGCGTTCAAGCCGGTCGTCGGCCCGTTCGAGCTGCTCAACCTCAACAACATGTTCGCGAAGGGCACCTCGTGGCGCCACGAGACCGACTTCTACGCCGAGCGCGGCATCGCCGACTCGGGCGTCGTGATCGTCGTGCGCCCCGACCACTACGTGTCGGCGATCCTGCCGCTCACCGCCCGCGCCGAGCTCGCCGAGTTCTTCCGCGGCTTCCTGCTCGACCGCCGCGGCGAGTCGGGCGAGCGCGAGACCGCCGGCCCGGTCGACCTCACCGTCGAGCGGTCGAAGGTCTCGGGCGAGTAGCCCGCACGGGGCCGCCCCGCAGCGGCCTCCCCAGCACGCAGCGACTCCCGGAGGGGCGGTCGGCGCCCCGGCGCCGGCCGCCCCTCCGCCGTCGTGCGCCGGCCGCGTCGATCAGGCGGGCGCCGGGTCCGGCCCGTCCCAGCCGGCGCGGACCGCGTCGAGCAGATCGTCGAGCTCGAGCCCGTGCTCGCGGGCGTGCTCGATGAGCTCGTGCACGCGCCGCGCCGTCGCCGCCGGCAGTCGGGCGGCCCCGGCCGCCACGCGGGTGCCCGCCCCGCGGCCGGTGACGACGAGCCCCTCCCGCTCGAGCATCCGGTAGGCCTTCGCCGCCGTGCCCTGGGCGACCGCGAGATCGCGGGCGGTCTGCCGGATGGTCGGCAGCCGCTCGCCCGCGCCGAGCCGGCCCGAGGTGATGAGGCCGCGGAAGTGGAGGTAGATCGCCATCGCCGGGCCGGCGCCCGGCGCCTCGACCGCGAGCCGCTCGCCGGCGGTCACGGCGCCACCACCGCCCGCTCGACCGGCTCGACGTCGTGCGCGCGGGCCGTCGTGCCGCTCGGCGCGATCGCGAGCAGGAGCAGCAGCGCGAACCCGGCGATCGTCGGCACCGCGGCGAGCCCGCCGATCCACGTCGCGATCGCTCCGGCCCCCGAGCCGGTGGCGAGCGCCTCGTCGCCGACCCGCACCGTCTCGATGAGCCCGGCCCCGCCGATGAGCCGCCAGGCCTCGCCGACGGCGAGCGCGGTCGCGGCGACGACGAGCCCGACCGTCGCGCCGGCGAGGCGGCGCCGCTCGGTCCGCTCGAGCGACTCGGTGTCGGGGCGCCGGAACGGCCGCAGCGCATCGGCGCGGAGCACGAGCTGCGCCGCCGCGAGCAGCGCGACGAGCGCGAGCAGCACCGGCACGCCGCAGCTCCAGCCGAAGGTGTGGAAGCGGAAGGGGTCGACCGCCGAGTTCGGCACGGCCACGACGAGGTCGACCCAGCGGCCGCGGTCGTCGGGGCTCGAGGCGAGCCCGGCGCCGACGATCGTGAGGAGCAGCACGAGCACGGCCGATGCCGCGGCGGCGGCGCCGCGGCGCGGCAGGAACGACGCCCAGCCCCGGCGGCCAGAGGGCGCGACCGGCACCTCCGGCGTCTGCGGACGCCGGGCGAGCACCGCGCCGACCGCGGCGAGCACCGCCGCCGCGCCCATCGGGGCGAGCGCGTACTGCCACCACTCGACGACCGCGGCGAGCGGCAGCAGCCGGTGCGCGAGGGCCGCCTCGGCGGCGATCGCGCCGAGCACGGCGACCGCGCCCCAGCGGATCACCGCGAGCTCGGGGCGCATCGGCGCCCGGCGGGGCGCGCGCAGGACGAGGAGCGCGGCGACGAGCAGCGCGGCCGCGCCGAACGCGAGCACGGGATGCGCGAGGCCGGCGAGCGCGTCGAGCAGCGGCGCCGCCGGCTCGCGACCGGTTCGCCGACGGCGCGCCGATGCATCGATTCAGCGGGCCGCCGCATCGACGTGGTTCACTGCCGGGAGGACTCCGCCGCGCACCCCGCGCGGGGGAGCGCATCCGAGTCCGACGACGCACCTGGAGCCGCCCGATGACGCCCGACGCCCCCGACCGCCGCATCCCGGAGGGGGCGATGCGCCCCGATGCCGAGCGCGATCTGCGCGATCGCCGCGAGGCGGTGCTCGGCGGCACCTACCGCCTCTTCTACGACGAGCCGGTCGAGGTCGCCCGCGCCGAGGGCGTGCGCATCGTCGACGCCGACGGCGCCGAGCTCATCGACGCCTACAACAACGTGCCGGTGATCGGGCACTCCGACTCGGAGGTCGCCGCCGCGGTCGGCGCCGAGCTGCTGCGCGCGAACGCCCACACCCGCTACCTCGACCCCGGCGTCGTCGACTACGCCGAGGCGCTGCTCGCGAGGCTCCCCGACCATCTCGACCGCATCGCGTTCACCTGCTCGGGCAGCGAGGCGAACGACCTCGCCCTGCAGCTCGCCCGGCACGCGACCGGCGGCACCGGCGTCATCGTCACCGAGCACGCCTACCACGGCACGACGAGCGCGGTGCGCGAGGTGTCGCCGAGCCTCGTCGGCCTCGACGGCGTCGCCGAGCACGTCGTCGCCGTGCCGCTCGGCTCGAGCCGCTCGGGCGAGGCGCGCGCCGCCGAGTTCGCGGCCGGCGTCGAGCGGGCGCTCGTGCAGCTGCGGATGCGCGGGCACCGGCCGGCCGCGCTGCTGCTCGACACCGCGCTCACCAGCGACGGCATCCACGCGCCGGCCGGGTTCATCGCCGCCGGCGTCGGGCTCGCCCAGGCCCACGGCGCGCTGTTCATCGCCGACGAGGTGCAGGCCGGCTTCTGCCGCACCGGCCGCTGGTGGGGGTTCGAGCACGTCGAGGTGCGGCCCGACCTCGTCACCCTCGGCAAGCCGATGGGCAACGGCCTGCCGATCGCCGCGGTCGTCGGTCCGGCCGAGCGCTTCGACGACTTCGGCCGCGAGTTCCGCTACTTCAACACCTTCGCCGGCACCGCGGCGCCCATCGCCGCCGCCCGGGTGGTGCTCGACCGGCTCGAGTACTGGGACGGCCCGACGCGGGTCGAGGCGCTCGGCGCGCGCCTGCGGGCGGGCCTCGAGCGGGTGCTCGCCGACGCCGGCGTCGCCGCCGAGGTGCGCGGCGCGGGGCTGATGCTCGGCGTCGACCTCGATCCCGACGGCGCCGACCCGGTCCGCGCCGAGGCGCTCGCCGGACGGCTCGTCAACGGGCTGCGCCGCCGGGGCGTGCTCGTGAGCTCGACCGGCGCGCACGGCGAGGCGCTGAAGATCCGCCCGCCGCTGTCGATCGGCGAGGCCGAGCTCGACCTCGTCGTCGAGCGGCTCGCCGACGCGCTCGACGAGCTCGTCGGCGCCGGCGGGGGAGCGGAGCGGGCGGCGACCGCGAGCGGCCCGATGCCCGAGGACGGCGGCGCCGACGGCGCGCCCGGGGCCGGCGCGTGAGCGGCGTCCCGGCGCCCGCGATTCCGCTCGACGACCTCGCCGCCGCGCTCGAGCGCGAGTTCGGCCTCGAGGTGCGCGAGCCGAGGGCGCTCGACGGCGAGCACGACCGCAACCTCCGCTTCCGCGACGCCGCCGGCGCGCTCCACGTCGCGAAGTGGAGCGCGGCCTCGATGGCCGACGCCGTCGCCTGGCAGGAGGCGCTGCTGCGGCACGTCGAGGACGCGCCGCTCGACTTCGCCGTGCCCCGGCTGCGGCCGACGCGCGCCGGGGAGCGGTCGGCGCGCATCCCGACCGCCGAGGGCGACGCGATCGTGCGCGTGCTGAGCTGGGTCGACGGCGCGCTGCTCGCCGAGGCGCCGCCGCCGCGGGAGCCGCTGCTGCGCTCGATCGGGCGCGCTTCGGCGCGGCTCACCCTCGCGCTCGCCGACCTCCGCACCGAGCTCTCGCCGCCGCGGCACCACTGGCTCGTCGAGGACTCGCTCGCCTCGTTCGACGCGGCCGCCGCGGCGATCGACGACCGCCTCGAGCCGGCGATGCGGGCCCGGCTCGGCGCCGTGCGCGCCGCGTTCGCGGAGATCGCCCCGAGCATCCCCGAACTGCCGCGCGGCGTCGTGCACCAGGACCTCCACGACGAGAACCTCCTCATCGCCGAGCCCGGGCACGACCGCGTCGCCGGCGTCATCGACTTCAACGACGCCTTCGACACGGCGCTCGTCGCCGACCTCGCCGTCGCCGGCGCCTACGGCATGCTGCGGCAGGACGACCCCCTCGCCGCGCTCGCGCGCATGGCCCGCGGCTACGAGGAGCTGCGGCCGCTCGGCGCGGGGGAGCGGCGGGCGCTGCCGCGCATGGCGGCGATGCGGCTCGCGATCAACTGGGCGACGTGGGCGCAGCGCGGCGCCGCCGAGGGCGCGGAGTACGCCGCCGGGCGCACCCGGTTCACGCGGCCCGCGCTCGAGCTGCTCGTCGATCCCGCGCTCGCCGACGGCGGCCTCGGGGCGGCATTCCGTCGATTCGAGGACGAACTCGGCGGCTGACGCGGTTCTCCCGGCATACAGCTTTTCGCGGCGCGATTGCTGGGATGCTAGAGGGAGAACGACCTCGACCCATTCGCAGTCGACCGAACCGGCCGATCTCACACAGGAGGAGTTATGGCACAACAGCAACTGGGAGTCCAGCTGCGCCCGATGACGGCGGAGGACCTGCCCACGCTCGACGAGTGGTTCAACGAGCCGCACGTGACGAAGCACTGGGGCAACGTCGCCGCCCGCCTCGAGGCCGCCAAGCAGGCGGTCGAGCACCCCCGGTGGGACGACCAGCACGACATGGTGACGCTCGACGGCGAGCCGGCCGGCTACGTGCGCCGCTTCCGCGTGCACGAGTTCGCCGACCGCCTCGCCCGCTTCACCGACAACGGCGTCGACGTCCCCAAGGGCGCGTGGACCTTCGACTTCCTCATCGGCGACTCGAGCGCCACCCAGCGCGGCATCGGCCGCCGGATGCTGATGCAGGCCGTCGAGCGCACCGAGCGCGACGACCCGTCGGCCCCGTGCATCCTCATCCCGGTGCACCAGGACAACGTCTCGTCGTGGAAGGCGATGCAGGGCGCGGGCTTCATGAACCTGCCCGGCGTCTACGACCTGCCGCCGCTCGTGGAGGGGCAGTCGCGCAACCACCTCGTGCTGCGCCACAACTTCCGCTGAGTCGCACCGCCGCCCCCGCGGCGCACGCGACGGGGCCGACCGATTCCGGTCGGCCCCGTCGCCGTTTCCGGGGATGCGCGGGAGAGACGGATGCGCGGGAGTGATATTGCGAGACCGGCGTTATTATGTCACTATTACGCGAGGTCGAACCCGATGAGGGGAGCGACCCGTCGGGTTCGCGCAGCGAAGCCGATCGGCGATCGGCGGAGGTGCCGGACCGCGAGGAGTCCGAGCGCCGAAGACCGCCGAGGCGCCGACGGCACCCCGGGCGCTCGGCCGTCACCGCGGTAAACGGGCGTCGAGCGGCGCGGCCCCGAGCAGAGAGTGCTCGAGCCGGCGATCCCATCGCAGCCCCATCCGTAGCGACGCACCGAGGACGACGCGCCTCCCGGTGATGATGCCGGTCGAGAGCGCCGCCGACGGCGCGATACTCGCAGCGCGACCGGGGGCGCCACCGCATCTCGAACCCGAACGGGCATCGTCGCGGGCAGGCGCGGCCCACCTCATCCCCATCCGCAATCCCCGATAATGCACATTATGTCATTTCGATGACGGCGGCGCACGGCGGTGCCGATACCGCCCCGCCCCCGGGATCCTGGCACCCGGCTCGGCAGGTCGACGCACGTCCGCGGCGATCCCCTACGCTGAGCCGATGGCCATCCTCATCGACCCGCCCCGGTGGCCGGCGCACGGCACCCGGTGGAGCCACCTCGTCTCCGATCGCAGCTACGACGAGCTGCACGAGTTCGCCCGCGCCCTGCGGCTCCCCCGTCGGGCGTTCGACGTCGACCACTACGACGTCGCCGAGTCGCTCTACGAGCGGGCCGTCGCGCTCGGCGCGCGGCCGGTGAGCGGCACCGAGCTCGTGCGCGCGCTCATCGCCTCGGGACTGCGGGTGTCGAAGCGGCGGAACCCCGAGCTCGTCGCCGACCGCCGGCTCGAGTACCTCGTCGCCGAGTGGCGGGGGCTCGGCGAGCGGCTCGACCTCGCCCCGAGCGCGCGGCGCGACGACGGCGGCTGGGCCTCGCTCGGCGCCGAGCTGCTCGAGCGCTGGCAGGAGCCGCACCGCCGGTACCACGACGCCCGCCACCTCGAGGACGTGCTGCTCGCCCTCGACCACCTCGCGCTCGTCGACGAGGCGCCGACCCCCGCATCGCTCCTCGCCGCCTGGTTCCACGACGCCGTGCACCGCGGCGCGGCCGGCGACGACGAGCGCGACTCGGCCGAGATCGCGGCGGCCGCGCTGCCGCGCGCGGGGGTCGACCCGGCGCTCGCGATCGAGGTGCACGACTACGTGCTCGCCACCGACGGCCACTCCCCCGGCGACGGCGCGCCGCACGGGCTGCGGCAGCTGCTCGACGCCGACCTGTCGATCCTCGGCGCCGGCGAGCCCCGCTACCGCGCGTACACCCGATCGGTGCGCGAGGAGTACGCGCACGTGCCGCGCGAGGCGTTCCGCAAGGGCCGCGCCCGCATCCTCGAGGGCTTCCTCGAGCGGCCGCGCATCTACCGCACCGGCGCGGGCGCCGCGCTCTGGGAGGCGCGCGCCCGGCGCAATCTCGCGGGCGAGCTCGCCGCGCTGCGCCGCGACTGAGCGCCGTGGCAGCGCATCCCGCCGCTCGCCTCCCCGGGAACGCGAACGGCGGCGCATCCGGATCCGGATGCGCCGCCGTTCGCGAGTGCGCTGCGCGCTACTTCTTCTTCTTCGCCGTCGACTTCTTCGCGGTCGACGCCTTCGCCTTCGGCTTCGACTTCTTCGCGGCCTTCGGCTTCGGGGCGGGCTTCGCCTTGCGCGCGGCCTTCGCCTTCTTCGCGGCGTTCTTGCGCGCGCCCTTCTTGGCGGCCTTCACCTTGACCGCGGCGAGCTTCGCGGCCTTCTTCTTGTCTTTCTTCTTCGCCTTGGCGGCCTTCGCGGCCTTCTTGTCGGCCTTCTTCTTCGCCTCGGCGGCCTTCTTGTCGGCCTTGAGCTGAGCCTTCTTCGAGAGCTTCTCGGCCTTCGCGGCCTTCTTCTCGGCCTTCTTGCTGACCTTCTTCTTCGCCATGGGCGCTCCTTCTCGGATCGGACGGTCGTTTCCACGAAGTCAACCAGCCCTTGACCAAGCCGTCAACTTTCCATTGCCGATTTTCGGTAGACTGCCAGCATGACCTCCCCCGCGGGCCCCACCGCCGACGAGCTGCGACGCCGCCTCACCGAGTCGCTGCTCGCCGTCGAGCGCGCCGACACGGCACTCGACCGGGTCGCCGCCGCCCGTGAGGCGCGCCTCACCGCCGAGCGGCTCGAGGCCGCGGTGCTCCGGGATGCGCGCGCCGAGAAGATCTCATGGGCGAAGATCGGCGCCGCCTACGGGCTCACGAAGCAGGGCGCGCAGCAGCGCTTCAGCGCCCCCATCCGCGCGCTCGACGAGACCGACGGCACCGACGGCTAGGCGCGACGCCGGGCGACTCGCCGGGCGGGCGACAGGTGTCGACAAACCGCCGAGACTGGACGATAGCGGCCGTTCGCCGCTCGTGACCGCGGTCGGGCGCTCCGCTCCACGAGTTCGAAACCGGTGATCCCGCATGCCCGCTTCCCGCCTCCCACTCGCCTCGCCGGTCGGTCGACTGCTCGCCGCAGTGCTCGCCGTGCCGCTCGGCGTCACGTTCGCCGCACTGCTGCCGCCGGCGCTCTCGGCCGGTGCGCAGGAGCGCACCGAGGTGCGCTGCACCGAGGCCTCGTACTTCAACACCGGCTGCACGCAGGATCTGCTGCAGTCGCTCATCGACGACGCCGGCGCCGAACCCACGCGCATCGTGCTCGATTCCGGCGACGGCTCGACCGAGATCATGATCTCGCGCCCGGTCGTCATCCCCGCCGGCGCCGACATCGAGTTCGTCAACCTCCCCGACGTCGCCTGGGGGGGCGCGGTCGCGACGCTCTTCCGCGCGCAGGGCTGCACCGGCACGCTGCTGCGCGTCGAGGCCGGCGGCTCGCTCACCATCGACAGCCAGGAGCGCGGCCGGGTCGACATCAACTCGAACGGCACGACCACCCCGGCCGGCGCCCCCACCGTCGACGTGCGCGGCGAGCTCGTGATGAACGCCGGCGAGATCAAGGGCGCCCGCGGCCTCAGCGGCTCGTACCAGGGCGCTGTGACCGTCACCGGCGCCGACGCCGCGTTCACCCTCGACGGCGGCAAGGTCACCGACAACCGCCGCGCCGCGAACCGCCAGTACGGCGCGGGCAACATCGCCGTCTCCTCCGGCGGCACCGTCACCGTCAACGGCGGCGAGATCAGCCACGGCCACGGTGCCTCGGCCACCTCCGCCGCGTACGGCGAGGCCGGCGGCATCGGCGCCTACAACGGCGGCCACATCGTCGTCAACGGCGGCCTCATCACCGAGAACTCCGGCTGGACCGGCGGCATCCTCGCCTACTACTGGAGCATCGGCGCGAGCCGCGCGACCATCGAGGCGCAGGCGCTCAGCCACCGCAACACCGTCGAGATCAACGGCGGCACCATCTCGAACAACGTCGCCGGCTTCTCCGGCGGCGGCCTGTTCGTGTTCGGCAACGGCGAGGCGACGATGACCGGCGGCGAGATCACCGGCAACTCCGCCCCGAACGGCGGCGGCGTCGGCACCATGGACCTCTACGTCGCCGGCGCCGAGCGCACCTGGGAGGAGATCCCCTTCCAGGGCATGGAGCTCGGCTACACCGCCGAGGAGTGGGCCGAGCTCTCCCCCCGGCGCGTTCACGATGACCAGCGGCGAGATCACCCTCAACGACGCGAGCCGCACCGGCGGCGGCGTCAACGTCATCTCGAACCGGGTGCTGCTGTCGGGCGGCCTCATCGACGACAACTGGGCCGCCGGGCAGGGCGGCGGCGTCTACGTCGCCACCCAGAGCTACACGCTGCAGATCGAGAACGCGCTCATCGAGGGCAACAGCGCCCTGCACGTCGGCGGCGGCATCTGGACCTGCCCCACCGGCGAGCTCGAGCTGCGCGTCACCCAGGGCGGCGCGGTGCTCGGCAACACCGCCACCGCCTACGGCGACGACATCGCCCACGACAACTTCGGCAGCATCGGCTCGCTGTCGATGCACCTCTCGAACCGCCTGCTCGGCGGCGGCGAGGTCGCCTACCACTGGGACAACCCCGGCGCCCGCTTCGACCCCGCGAACCCCGGCGAGCAGGTGATCATGCGCGGCGGCAAGCTCTTCGAGCAGGGCCTCGTCGCCGTCGCCGACGACGCGGCCGTCGCGGCCGCGCACGACGCCGCACAGCTGCGCATCACCAACAACGTGTCGAACCGCGGCGGCGGCATCGGCACGAACGGCACCGTGCTCATCGGCTACGACGAGACGGTCGACGTCGCCATCGCGAAGACCTGGCTCGACGCCGACGGCGCCGCGCTGCCGGCCGAGGAGCTCCCCAAGTCGGTCGACTTCGAGCTGCTGCGCTTCGCGCTCGACGCCGACGCGTACGCCGACCTCGTCGGCGACGGCGGCACCGTCGACCTCGGCGGCATCGACCTCGACGCGGTCGTGCTCGAGCCGGTGCTCGACCTCGCGGTCGACGCCGAGGCGGCCCCCGAGGCCGTGATCCCGTCGTGCGAGAGGCCGCGGTCGACGGCTTCACCGGCGAGATCGCGGCGGTGCTCGAGACCGCCACCGGCACGACCGTCGTCGAGTTCGCGTTCGACGCGACGAACACGGCGCTGCCGGAGGAGACTCCGCCGCCGACCGTGCCGCCGACCACTCCGCCGACCGACGCGCCGACCCCGCCCGCGACCGAGCCGGCCTCGACGCCGCTGCCGACCGACCCGCAGTCGTCCGGCGACCTGCCGGGCACCGGCGCCGAGCCCGGCGCCGCGTTCGCGGCGGCGCTCGCGGCGCTCCTCGCCGGCGGCGCCCTGCTCGTCGCGCAGCTGCGGCGACGCGGCGCCTGATCGGCGCGGTGCGCGATCCGGGGCGGCGGTCCGCCGTCGCCCCGGATCGCGCACCGCACTCCGCTGACGCCATGCGACCGACCGGCACCCGCAGCGCGCTCGCCGTCGCGGC
>JAAYAS010000135.1 GCA_012719255.1 Microbacteriaceae bacterium
CCAGCCGAACGCCGCGAGACGCAGGCGCAGGTCGTAGTCGAGCCCATCCGTCGCCATCGCCGTTCCTCCGTCCTCGCCGGTGCTCGGCAGCCTATCCGTCCGCCGGCTCCGCTGCGTACCCTCGGAGGCATGGTGGAGCGGGAGTCATGGGCGTCGACCGCGGGCGTCGCCCGGTCGATGCGCTCGAACCGGCGCCGCGACACCTCGCCCGAGCTCGCGCTGCGCCGCATCCTGCACGCCCGAGGGCTGCGCTACCGCGTCGACTTCGCGCCGCTCGCGACGATGCGCCAGCGCCGGGCCGACATCGTGTTCACGAAGGCGCGCCTCGCGGTGTTCGTCGACGGCTGCTTCTGGCACGGCTGCCCCGACCACGCGACCTTCCCGGTCCGCAACGCCGACTACTGGTTGCCGAAGCTCGAGCGCAACCGCGCGCGCGATCTCGAGACGGATGCCGCCCTCGCCGACGCCGGCTGGCGCGTGATCCGCATCTGGGAGCACGAGGACCCGACCGACGCCGCCGACCGCATCGAGGCCGCCTACCGGGCGAGCCCCTAGAGGCTCCGCCCCACCTCCCACAGCCGGTCGGGCCGGCCATCGATCGCCTCCGAGAGCGCCATCGCCTGGTCGTCGGAGAGCGAGGCGACGTAGTCGAGCACGCCGCGGCCGGCGCCGAGCCGGCGCGCCTCCGCCGCCGACGGCACCTCGACGCCCGGCACGGGCGCGCCGCGCAGCTCGAGGTAGCCGGCGGTCGCGTGATCGACGAGCTCGCGCAGCCGCGGCGGCACCCGCTCGCGGTCGTGCGCATCCTCGAGCCACGCCATCAGGCCCTTCACGATGCGCACGAGCACCCGGCTCAGCCCCCGCTGGTACATCGCGATGTCGGGGCGGTTGAGCACGAAGTGCTTGTGCACGAACTTCAGCACGTTCACCTCGTGCCACGCCCGCCGGTTCAGCGTCACCAGACCCGTGCGCGGGTTGCCGGTCGGCGCGAGCGCCACCGACTCCTGCAGGTGCCGGATCCACCGGCCGGTGAACGACGACAGCGCCCGCTCGGCCGACAGCGTGCCGTCGAAGTCCTCGGCGAGCAGGCCGTCGACGAGATCGTCGGCGACCCGCCGCACCGCCGCGACGAACGCGTCGTCGTCGGCGATCCACGCATCGTCGGCGTGCAGCTTGCGGCGCAGCAGCTCGAGCGCGCTGCCCGGCGGGCGCCGGTGCGCGGCGAGCGACGGCCCATCCGCCCGGCGCAGCTCGACCGCGTCGTCGAGCCACGCGCCGAGCTCGCGCGCCACCGCGCCCTGCCCAAGCAGCCCCGCGCGGTAGAAGTCGTCGACGTCGTGCACCGAGTAGGCGATGTCGTCGGCGATGTCCATCACCGTCGCCTCGAACGACTGCTGCAGCGGCAGCATCCCGTGCGAGCCCGCCAGCGCCTCGTCGAGATCGGCGGCGTCGACGAAGTACGCCGAGTACTTGCGCACCACGAGCTCGCCGCCGATGCGCCGCAGCCCCGGCGGCAGCCGGTCGTCGGGGAGCACCGACACGTCGACCGCCGGCGTCCACGGGTACTTCGCCGTCGCCGCGCGCGTCGCCGCGGTGAGGTTGAGGCCGCGCTCGGTGCCGTGCCACACGTCGAGCGCCGTGAGGATGCGGTAGGTCTGCGCATTGCCCTCGAAGCCGTCGGCGAGCCCGAGCCGCTCGCGCGCGAGCCGGTCGAGCACCGTCTCGCCGAGATGCCCGAACGGCGGATGCCCGAGATCGTGCGCGCTCGCCGCCGCCTGCACCACCACCGGATCGCAGACGAACTCGGCCCCGCGCGGCCCCGACTCGGCGAGCTGATCGGCGAGCTGCGTCGCGATCGTGCGCGCCACCGACGTCACCTTCAGCGAGTGCGTGAGCCGGTTGTGCACGAGCGGCCCCGCGCCGGTCTGGCCGATCACCTGCGTCACCGCCGACAGCCGCGCGTAGTACGGCGAGAACCGGATGCGCTCGAGATCGCGGCGGAACTCGGTGTCGCTGTCGGCGATCTCGTGCCCGCCCGCCGCATCCGGGTACCTGCGCGTGATGCGCTCGATCTTCGACATCGCGGCTCCTCGGGTCGGCGGCGGGGTGCCTCCAGCGTGGCAGGTGCGCGCTGGGGGTTCGGGCAGGATGCGCGGGTTCCGCGGCGGGGGCTGCGACCCAGTACCGTGGATGGGTGCGGCGAGCGCCGCGACCGAGCCGGAGAGGGGGCGCGATGAGCGACGACGCCGATGCGCGCCCCGAGCCCGACGAGGCGCCGGCCGGCACCGCCGCCGCGCCGGTCGCGGCTGGCGGCGGCGACGACTCGGCGCCGACCGAGGGCGGGACCGAGGCGGCGGCGACGTCCGAGGAGCAGGAGGCGGCCGAGGTGCTCCGCCTCGCCGACGAGGGCATGCTCATCGCCGAATCGGCCCTGCGCATGCGCGTGAAGAACCGCATCGTCGTGCAGGTGATGGGCCGCGGCGAGCCGCTCACCCCGCAGGACTGCCGCGAGTACGTCATCGCCGAGGCCGACGCGCTCATCGCCGAGACCCGCGCCTCGGCCGACTACCTCGGTGCCACCTACGACGAGGTCGACCGCTTCGGGTTCGGCGGACCCAAGGGCACCTACGGCCGCGACGACCTGAAGTCGCTCGACCTCCGCCAGCAGGTCGACGAGGAGCTCGTGCGGCGCCTCGAGGCCGGCCGCAACGACTCCGCCTACCGCAGCGCGATCGCCGACGAGGCGCGCATGCAGGCGATGAACGAGATGTTCCGCGCCCGCATGATGCCGCCCCCGCCGAGCGGCCCGCGGCTCGACGACGCCGAGCGCGAGCAGCAGATGCGCGACGTGCGCAACGAGGTCGGCCTGCAGCTCGCCGCGCACATCCGCGCCGAGCGCCGCCGCGCCCGCGCCGAGCGCCGCAAGGAGCAGCGCCGGGCGATCGCCGAGCGGCTCCGCTTCTGGCGCTGAGGCCGCCGCGCCCGCGCCGGCGCCCGCACCGGCCTCCGTGCCGCCTCCGCGTTCGCTCCTGCGCGGGCGCCCGCCTCCGCGCCTGCGATCGCGGGCGGCGAACCTGACCGCGCGGGACCCGCGCGTCGTCTAGGGTTGCGCGGTGTTGGTTTCCGTTACAACCATTTGGAGTGCATCATGAAGGTCGGCATCATCGTCGGCTCGATCCGCGACGGCCGCATCGGCGCCGCCGCCGGCGACTTCGTCCACCGCATCGCCGCCGCCCGCGAGGGCGGCGCCGAGTACGAGCTCATCGACCTCGACGCGTTCGACGTGCCCCTGCTCACCTCGGGCACCCACCCGATGATGGCAAACAAGCAGTACGACGACGCCGCCGTGCAAGCCTGGAGCGCCGCGATCGACGCCTGCGACGCCTACGTGTTCGTCACCCCCGAGTACAACCACTCGGTGCCCGGCGCGATGAAGAACGCCGTCGACTCGCTCGGCGGCGAGTGGGTCGGCAAGCCGGTCGCGTTCGTCGGCTACGGCTCGGTCGGCGGCGTGCGCGCCATCGAGCACTGGCGCCAGATCATCTCGAACTTCTCGATGCCGAACGTCCGCGCCGAGGTGAACCTCAGCCTGTTCACCGACTGGACCGACGGCGAGTTCACCCCCGGCGAGCGCCGCGAGGCCGAGGTCGGCGCGATGCTCGACGCGCTCGAGCAGCTCGCCGCCACCGTTCGCGGCTGACGCGCCCCGCGCATCCGAACGACGCCCCGGCCCTGTGCCGGGGCGTCGTCGTCGGCGGATGCGGGAGTGCGGATGCGGTCGTTCGAGCCTGGGCGCGCACCGAGGATCGAATACCCGAGGGGGTATAGAATCGGAGGGTTGGACTCGAACGAGCGGAGGAGTGGACCATGAGGATCGTCGTCGTCGGTGGAGTCGCCGGAGGGATGAGTTGCGCCGCCCGCGCGCGCCGCCTCGACGAGCAGGCCGAGATCATCGTGCTCGAGCGCGGCGAGCACGTCTCGTTCGCGAACTGCGGACTGCCCTACTACGTCGGCGGCGAGATCGCCGACCGCTCGAGCCTGCTCGTGCAGACCCCCGCCTCGCTGAAGGCCGCCCTCGACCTCGACGTGCGCCCCGGTCACGAGGTGACCGGCCTCGACGCCGCCGCCCGCACCGTCACCGTGCGCACCGCATCCGGCGAGACGACCCTCGACTACGACGCGCTCGTGCTCTCGCCCGGCGCGACCGCCTTCCGCCCGCCGATCGACGGCCTCGACTCGCCCCGCGTGCGCACCCTGCGCACCGTCGACGACGCCGTCGCCCTGCGCGAGAAGGTCGACGGCGGCGCCCGCCGCGCCGTCGTGCTCGGCGCCGGCTTCATCGGCATCGAGGCCGCCGAGGCCCTCGCCGAGGCCGGCCTCGAGACCACCGTCGTCGAGCTCGCGCCGCACGTGCTGCCGCCCCTCGACGACGAGCAGGCGCACCCGATCACGCAGGAGCTGCGCCGCCTCGGCATCGACGTGCGCACCGGCGTCGCCGCCTCGGCGATCGAGCCCGGCGACGACCACGACACCGTGGTGCTCGGCGATGGCGACCGCATCGACGCCGACCTCATCGTGCTCTCGGTCGGCGTGCGCGCCGACACCGCCGTGTTCGAGGCCGCCGGCATCGAGTGCGAGCGCGGCGCCATCGTCGTCGACGAGCACGGCCGCACGAGCCTCGACGGCGTGTGGGCCGTCGGCGACGCGACCATCAGCACCGACCCCGTCACCGGCGCGCGCCGCCCCGTCGCTCTCGCCGGCCCCGCGAACCGCGCCGGCCGCCTCATCGCCGACGCCATCGTGCGCGGCGACGAGGCCCGCCGCATCCCGATGCCGCTCGGCACCGCGATCGTGCGCGTCGGCGAGCTCACCGCCGCGATGACCGGCGCGAACCGCCGCTCGCTCGAGCAGGCCGGCGTCGCCCACCGCACCCTGCACCTCCACCCGAACAACCACGCCGGCTACTTCCCCGGCGCGAGCGCCGTGTCGCTCGCCGTGCACATCGACGACGAGGGCCGCATCCTCGGTGCCCAGGGCGTCGGCCGCGACGGCGTCGACAAGCGCATCGACGTCATCGCCACCGCGATCCGCGGCGGCCTGCGCGTCGACGACCTCATCGACCTCGACCTCTCGTACTCGCCGCCCTACGGCCAGGCGAAGGACGCAGTGAACCTCGTCGGCTACGTCGGCGAGAACGTGCTCACCGGCACCCTGAGGCTCTGGGACGCGCGCGAGCTCGACGAGGTGCGCGAGGCCGCAGCCGGCCGCCCGGTGCGCGTGCTGTGCGCCTCGGGCGTGCGCTCGCACATCGCCCACCGCGTGCTCGAGCAGGCCGGCTTCGACTCGGCCTCGCTCTCGGGCGGCATGAAGACGCTGCTCGCGACCCTCGGCGACCGGGCCCGCGAGGTGCTCGAGTTCGGGGTCGCCGAATGAGCCGCGAGCGCTGGCTCGCCGCCTGCGCCGTCACCCGCGGCGAGCGGATCGCGCGCGGCGCCGTCGCGCTCGTGCTGCTCGCCGCGGCCGTGAGCCTGTGGCCCTCGACCGCGCCCGGCGCGATCGCCGCCGGCCTCGGCGCGGTGCTGTTCTCGGTGATGGCGATCACCGGGTTCTGCCCGGCGAAGTACGCCGCGGGCCGGCCGGCCGATGCCGCCGAGGTCGCCGAGCGCCTGCGCGAGGCCGGCATCGACGACGCCCGCGACGTCGTGCGCCTGCGCTGAGCGCCGCCGGCCTGCACCGGCCCGCACCGGCCCGTCGGGAGGGCCGCCCTTCGAGAGCGGCCCGCTCGCCCGCACCGGCCCCGCCGGCGCGGTGCGCCCTTCGGGAGCGATGGGCCGATCCGGCGCCGTGCGTTCGCATGGATCGACCGCGAGATCGTGCGGCGTCGTCTCCGGGCGCTCCGAGCCATCGCTCCTGAAGGGCACGGCGCCACCGCTGGGCACCGGCTGAGCGGCCGGAATCGCCGATGGTGCTACATTTCCCGGCGGGCGCCCGCGATCGGCGCCGCGGACGAGGGAGCCGTACCCGCACACTCGACAAGACGGCCTCGAAAGGGGGCCGCGTCGTGGCGTGGCTGATCCTCATCCTCTCCGGAATGCTCGAGGCGGTGTGGGCCGTGGCCCTCGCCGCCTCCGACGGCTTCAAGCGCCGCGGCCCGGCGATCGTGTTCGTCGTCGCCGCGATCGTGAGCATGGCCGGCCTCGCCTGGGCGATGCGCGAGCTGCCCACCGGCACCGCCTACTCGGTGTGGGTCGGCATCGGCGCGACCCTCACCGTCGTGTGGGGCTTCGTCACGAAGCAGGAGCGGCCGACGCTCGCCCGCGTGCTCCTGCTGCTCGTGCTCGTCGGCGGCGTCGTCGGCCTCAAGGCGGTGAGCTGAGATGGCGTGGACCGTCCTGCTCGCCAGCGCGCTCTTCGAAGCGGTCTGGGCGACCGCGCTCGGCCGCTCGAACGGCTTCACCGAGCTCTGGCCGACCGTCGTGTTCGCGGTCGCGCTCGTCATCAGCATGGTCGGCCTCGGCTGGGCGATGAAGCGCATCCCGATCGGCACCGCGTACGCGGTGTGGACCGGGCTCGGCGCGGCGCTCACCGTCGCGTGCGCCATGGCGACCGGCGACGAGGCGGTGAGCGCCGCCAAGCTCGTCTTCCTCGCGATGATCATCGGCGCGGTCGTCGGGCTCAAGCTCGTGCCGAACGAGTCCGCCGGCACGCCGCTGCCGCCGGCGGGGGAGGCGCCGGACCGGGACTGACCCGCACCGGGCCGCCCGGGTGCCGACCCGGTGCGGGCCGCGCGGCGCAGCGCGCGCGGCCCGCCGCATCCGGCTGGCGCGCAGGTGCGCGTGCTCGACTCGCACCATGCCCGCGCACGACGACGCCGACCGCATCCCGATCGCCGAGGACCGGGCCGCCCGCGCGGCCCCCGCCTGGCGGATCGTCGACGGTCGGCTCGAGCACGCCGTGCGCTTCGCGACGTTCGTCGAGGCGATCGCGTTCGTCGGCGAGGTCGCCGCGCTCGCGGAGGCGCACGACCACCACCCCGACATCGACATCCGCCACCGGCGCGTGCGGCTCGCGCTATCGAGCCACGACGTCGGCGCCCTCACCGCCCGCGACGTGCGCCTCGCGAACGCGATCGCCGATCTCGCCGTGCGCTTCGGCGCCGACGACGAGACCCGCGGGGACGCGGGCGGCACCGGCTGAGCGGCCGGCGCCGATTTCCTGAACGCGCAGACGGTAATGTGAGGGGCGCACGGCCGCGCGCCCCCGCGCATCCCGTCAGCGGCCGCCGCGCGAACGACTCGAGGGAGAGCAATCGCATGACCACGCCCGACGCCCGCCAGCCCGAGCTGCGCCCCGACAACCTGCCCGACGCGAACCATCCCGAGCACGAGGTCACCTTCCACACCCGCCGCTGGGTGCGGCCGGAGGACCTCAACGCCAACGGCACCCTCTTCGGCGGCAGCCTGCTGCGCTGGATCGACGAGGAGGCCGCGATCTACGCGATGATCCAGCTCGGCAACACCCGCGCCGTCACGAAGTTCATCTCCGAGATCAACTTCGTCTCCTCGGCCCGCCAGGGCGACATGATCGAGGTCGGCATCCGTGCGACCGAGTTCGGTCGCACCTCGATCACGATGCGCGCCGAGGTGCGCAACATGGTCACCCAGCAGCGCATCCTCACGATCGACAAGATCGTGTTCGTCGGCCTCGACGAGCACGGCAAGCCGGTGCCGCACGGCTTCGACGGCATCACCTACGACCGCGACCGGTTCCCGGTGCGGTCGGCCGACGAGGAGTTCTAGGCCGCGGTGCGGACCGCCCTTCGCGCGCGTCGGCGCGGAGGGCGGTCGGCATGCGCATCGATGCGCGTAAAAGTCGGACGCGTCCAGAGTTCTGGTGATCGATCGGCCTGGCTCGCTCGACTTCCTGACCTGCTCTAGAGTCCTGCCGAACACCACCACCTCGATCTTCGACAGGGCAAGGGAGCGCACATGTCGACGACAAGCACCGAGGCCGCACGGGCAGAACCCCGGCGCGGCAACTGGTTCGACCGCAAGAACACGATCGCCCCGATGGGCTACAACCGCTGGCTCATCCCGCCGGCCGCACTGGCGGTGCACCTCAGCATCGGCCAGGCCTACGCGACGAGCGTCTACAAGACGTCGCTCGTCGAGCACTTCGAGACCTCGCAGACCGCGATCGGCGTGATCTTCTCGATCGCCATCGTGATGCTCGGCCTCTCGGCCGCCGTCATGGGCACCTGGGTCGACCGCAACGGTCCCCGCAAGGCGATGTTCGTCTCGATGCTCTGCTGGGTGTCGGGCTTCGCCATCGGCTCGCTCGGCATCGCCACCAAGCAGCTGTGGCTCGTCTACTTCGGCTACGGCTTCATCGGCGGCATCGGCCTCGGCATCGGCTACATCTCGCCGGTGTCGACGCTGATCAAGTGGTTCCCCGACCGCCCGGGCCTCGCGACCGGCCTCGCGATCATGGGCTTCGGCGGCGGCGCGATGGTGGCGAGCCCGATCTCGCGCCAGCTCATGAGCCTCTACGACCCCTCGTACGACCCGGGCGACTCGGCCTCGGTCGCGAGCGGCGAGGCGCTCACGCTGCTGTTCCTCACGCTCGGCGGCATCTACCTGATCATGATGACGATCGGCGTCATCAACGTGCGCATCCCGCACCCCGACTGGAAGCCCGAGGGCTGGACGCCGCCGAAGCGCGACGAGAAGTCGATGATCACCGACAAGTCGGTCTCGGCGAAGAACGCGATCCGCACCCCGCAGTTCTGGTTCCTCTGGATCGTGCTGTTCACGAACGTCACCGCCGGCATCGGCATCCTCGAGCAGGCGAGCCCGATGATCCAGGACTTCTTCCGCGAGGGCGGGGTCTCTGCGATCGGCGTCTCGGCCGCGGCCGGCTTCGTCGGCCTGCTGTCGCTGTTCAACATGGCCGGCCGCTTCGTGTGGTCGTCGACCTCCGACCGCATCGGCCGCAAGCCGATCTACACGATCTACCTCGGCGTCGGCATGCTGATGTTCGCGGGCCTGGCACTGTTCGGGCACACCTCGATCGCGCTGTTCGTCGCGCTCGCCGCGGTCGCGCTGTCGTTCTACGGCGGCGGCTTCGCGACGATCCCCGCCTACCTCCGCGACCTGTTCGGCACCTACCAGGTCGGCGCGATCCACGGCCGCCTGCTCACCGCCTGGTCGGCGGCGGGCGTCGCCGGCCCGCTCATCATCAACGGCTTCCTCGACGCGCAGGGCAAGCCCGGCGAGCTCGACGCGGCGGCCTACCAGCCGGCGCTGTTCACGATGATCGGCGTGCTCGCCATCGGCTTCATCGCGAACCTGCTCGTGCGCCGCGTCGACGCGAAGCACCACGAGCCCGAGGAGGTCGTGCGCGAGCAGCTCGCCGCACTCAACGGCGTCACCGAGGAGCGCGGCGACGGCGCGAGCCAGGCGCTGCCCGGCATGGGCCGCCTCGTGCTCTCGTGGCTGCTCGTCGGCGGCATCCTCGCCTACGGCGTGATCATGACCGCGATCACCGCGGCGCGCCTGTTCACCGGCTAGGCGCGGGCCCGCAGCACGAAGCGCGGTCGCCGGTGCGGCGCCGGTGCGGCGCCGGTGCGGCGGCGGTGCGGCGGCGGTGCGGCGGCGGTGCGGCGCCGGTGCGGCGCCGGTCAGCCG
>JAAYAS010000136.1 GCA_012719255.1 Microbacteriaceae bacterium
ACCGGGCACCCGAGCCGCCGGCCGGGCACCCGAGCCGCCGGCCGGGCCCCGGGCGCCGACCCGGCCCCGGGCGCCGACCCGGCCCCGGGCGCCGACCGGGCCCTGAGCGCCGACCGGACCCGAGCAGCGACCGGGTCGCTCAGGCGAGCCGCAGCGCATCCACCGCCTCGGCGAACCCGGGGCGGCGGTCGAGCTCGATGAAGCCGCGCAGGTCGCGGGTCATCCGCAGCACGGCCCACTGGCCGTCGGGCCGCTCGTCGAGGTAGCCGACGACGGCGCCGTCGGCGCGCACGACCCGCCAGCGGGTGTCGGTGAGGGGCAGGCAGCGCAGGCCCCGGTGGCTGCGGGGCGGCGCGGTGCGGGCGAGGGTGAGCATGGCGGACCTCCTTCGGCGGTGCGCGCGGCCGATGCGGCCGTGCACCGGCATCCTCGCGCGGGCCTCCGACACCGGCGGGTCGCGGCTCGGTCGCCCGCGCTCGGCCCATTCCCCGGGACCGCGCGCCTCGGCGCGTACAGTGGCCCGATGACCACCACCTCGTACGTGCTTGCCGGCGGCTGCTTCTGGTGCCTCGACGCGGTCTACCGCGGGGTCCGCGGCGTCGTCGACGTCGTCGCGGGCTACACCGGCGGCACCACCGACCATCCCGACTACCGCTCCGTGTGCACCGGCACGACCGGTCACGCCGAGGCCGTGCGCGTCGACTTCGATCCCGAGGTCATCCCGGGCGACGTCGTGCTCGACATGTTCTTCACGCTCCACGACCCGCGGCAGCTCAACCGGCAGGGCCACGACATCGGCACGCAGTACCGCTCGGCGATGTTCCCCGTCGACAACGAGCAGCGCGCGGCCTTCGAGGCCGCCCGCGAACGCGCCGACGCGCTCTGGGGCGGCGGCGTCGTCACCGAGATCGAACCGCTCGGCGACTGGTGGGAGGCCGAGGAGCACCATCAGGACTACTTCGCGAAGAACCCGTTCGACGGGTACTGCAACGCGGTCGCGGTGCCGAAGGTGCGCAAGGTGCGCGCGGGCTTCGCCGACTGGATGCGCTGACCCCTCCGCCGACCCGCTCGCGCGCCCGGACGGTCCGGCGGTGCTCCCGCGCCCCGACGGCACGGCGCTCCCGCACCGCCTGTGGATCGTCGTCCATCCACACTCGGCGCCCCGCGGTCGGGCGCGCGACGGCTCGACCGGGCACGATGCCCCCGCGATCCGGCGGGCGCGACCCCGCACGGCACGGGCCCGCCGGATCGCCCGGACCGCCGACCGTCGGCGGCCCGGCCGAGGGCCGCACCGCGGCCGGAAGGAGGGTCCCCATGCAGAACGACCTCATCACCATGACCGGCGGTGTCGGCACCGCCCCCGACTACCGGATCACCAAGAACGGCAGGGCGCGCACGCGCTTCCGCCTCGCGAGCGACGTGCGCCGCCGCACGCCGGAGGGAGAGTGGGAGACGGTGTCGACGAGCTGGTACACCGTCACCTGCTGGGGCGCGCTCGCGCGCAACGTGCACGCGAGCATCGAGAAGGGCCACCGCGTGCTCGTGCACGGGCGGCTGCGCATCGACGAGTACACCGACGAGCAGGGCGCCACCCGTCTCACTCCCGAGATCAACGCCGATGCGATCGGCCCCGACCTCACCTTCGTCACCGCCCGCGTCGAGCGGCGCGGCCGCGACGAGCGCCCCGCCGAGCCGGGCGCCGACGGCGAGCGCGGTCCGGCGGCGGAGGGCTGGGCCGAGAGCGCCCCCGAGGGCGTCGACCCGAGCACGGGGGAGCTCGTCGAGAGGGCCGGCGCCGAGCCGCTCCTCGTCGGCGCGGGCGCCCCCGCGGCCGGCGAGCCCCCGTTCTGAGTCGGCGGCGCCGGCCGGCGACCGTCCCGGGCCGGGATGCGGCGCATCCCGGCCGCGCCCCGGCCCCGGACGGCCGCGCTCACCTCGACGGCGTACACTCCCCGCGTGCTGTCTTCTCGAATCGCCGAGCCCTGCTCGCCCGCCGTCGCGGGCTCGAGCGCCGCGATCGGCGCGAGCGCCCGACTCCGCCCGAGCCGTCGTCCGGCCGTCCGCCTCGGCGCGGTCGGCGCCGCGCTCGCCGCCGCGCTGCTGCTCGCCGGCTGCGCCGACGGCGCCGACCCGGGCCCCACCGGCACCGCCGCGGGCGCCCCGACCGAGACCGCCGGCGCCGCGGCCCCCGAGTACGTGCCCGGCGGCACCGCCGAGGAGAACAAGGAGTACTTCGACCACGTGCTCGAGCCCGTGGTCGCCGCGAACCCCGCCGCCGCTCCCCGCGACCTCGTCGACGCGCTCGTCGACGCCGGCTTCGACAAGTCGGCGATGCAGGTCACCGCCGCCGAGACCGCGATCGGCCTCGAGCCCGACATGGTCATCGTCGCCGTGATGATCGCCGGCGACGAGTGCCTCCTCGGCCAGCGCGGCACCCGCGGCTACTCCTCGTCGATCCAGCCGGTGTTCAGCACCGGCGAGTGCCTCATCGGCAAGCCCGACCCGATCGACTGGTGACCCGCGCGCCGGCCGCCGGGCCCTGCCCGCGCGAGTCGGCGCATCCAGGCCGCGGCTGATAGTGTGCCCGGTGGTCTCCGGGCGTCGGCACCGACCCCGCGACCGCAGACTTCGGGTCCGCTCCCCTCGGATCGCGACCCCGCATCCACTGCTCACTACGACGACTGGACGGTCATGGCCGAGTACATCTATCAAATGGTCCGCGCCCGCAAGAAGGTGGGCGACAAGCTCATCCTCGACGACGTCACGATGTCGTTCTTCCCCGGCGCGAAGATCGGCATGGTCGGCCCGAACGGCGCCGGCAAGTCGACGATCCTGAAGATCATGGCGGGGCTCGACCAGCCCTCGAACGGCGACGCGAAGCTCACCCCCGGGTTCACCGTCGGCATCCTGCTGCAGGAGCCGCCGCTCAACGAGGAGAAGACGGTCCGCGAGAACGTCGAGGAGGGCGTCGCCGACATCAAGGGGAAGCTCGACCGCTTCAACGAGATCTCGGCCGAGATGGCGAACCCCGACGCCGACTTCGACGTGCTCATGGAGGAGATGGGCGCGCTGCAGACCGAGATCGACGCGCTCGACGCGTGGGACCTCGACTCGCAGCTCGAGCAGGCGATGGACGCCCTGCGCTGCCCGCCCGCCGACGAGCCGGTCACCAACCTCTCGGGCGGCGAGCGCCGCCGCGTCGCGCTCTGCAAGCTCCTCCTCGAGAAGCCCGACCTGCTGCTGCTCGACGAGCCCACGAACCACCTCGACGCCGAGAGCGTGCTCTGGCTCGAGCAGCACCTGCAGAAGTACCCCGGCGCCGTCATCGCCATCACCCACGACCGGTACTTCCTCGACAACGTCGCCGAGTGGATCGCCGAGGTCGACCGTGGCCGCCTCATCGGCTACGAGGGCAACTACTCGACCTACCTGGAGAAGAAGGCCGAGCGCCTGCAGATCCAGGGCAAGAAGGACGCCAAGCTCGCCAAGCGCCTGAAGAACGAGCTCGAGTGGGTCCGCTCCAACCCCAAGGCCCGCCAGACGAAGAACAAGGCGCGCCTCGAGCGGTACGAGGAGATGGCGGCCGAGGCCGACCGGACGCGCAAGCTCGACTTCGAGGAGATCCAGATCCCGCCGGGCCCGCGCCTGGGCAGCAAGGTCATCGAGGTCAAGGACCTGAAGAAGGGCTTCGACGACCGGGTGCTCATCGAGGACCTCTCGTTCTCCCTCCCGCGCAACGGCATCGTCGGCATCATCGGCCCCAACGGCGTCGGCAAGACCACGCTCTTCAAGACCATCGTCGGCATCGAGGAGCCGGACGCGGGCACCGTCGACATCGGCGACACGGTCAAGCTGTCCTACGTCGACCAGAGCCGCGCCGGCATCGACCCGGAGAAGAACGTCTGGGAGGTCGTCTCCGACGGGCTCGACCACATCCAGGTCGGTCAGGTCGAGATCCCCTCGCGCGCCTACGTCAGCCAGTTCGGCTTCAAGGGCCCAGACCAGCAGAAGAAGGCGGGCGTGCTCTCCGGCGGTGAGCGCAACCGTCTCAACCTGGCGCTCACCCTCAAGCAGGGCGGCAACGTGCTGCTCCTCGATGAGCCGACCAATGACCTCGACGTCGAGACCCTCGGGTCCCTGGAGAACGCGCTGCTCGAGTTCCCCGGGTGTGCCGTGGTCATCTCCCACGACCGGTGGTTCCTCGACCGCGTCGCGACCCACATCCTCGCCTACGAGGGCACCGAGGAGGACCCGGCGAACTGGTACTGGTTCGAGGGCAACTTCGAGGGCTACGAGGCCAACAAGATCGAGCGTCTCGGCGAGGAGGCCGCTCGCCCGCACCGGGTGACCCACCGCCGCCTGACCCGCGACTGAGGAGCCGCGGGGGCTCAGGCCCCCGCGGCCCTACCCGGCAGCTCCGCCTCGATCAGGTCCGCGGCCCGGGCGGTCCCCCCTTCGGCCCGGGCGACGTGCGCCAGCTCGGCGAGCCGAGCGACCACCTCGCGGTCACCGAGCAGCTCGTCGCCGGCGGCGCGCAGGGCCGCGGAGGTGGCGTCGGCGGTGTCCAGCCGCCGGGCCACACCGAGCCCGACGAGGCTGTCCGCATTGGTGAACTGGTCCACGTCCTGCGGCACGGCGATCATCGGGGTCGCCGTGAGCAGTCCCTCGGCGGAGCAGCCCATGCCGGCGTGGGTGACGAAGAGGTCGGCCTCCCGCAGGATCGCCACCTGCGGGACCCACCGGTGGA
>JAAYAS010000137.1 GCA_012719255.1 Microbacteriaceae bacterium
CATCTCCGGCAGGGAGAACTGCCGTTGCGCCTGGAGGATGAAATAGCCAATACCGCGCGACGCGCCGAGCAGCTCGCTCGCGAACATGAGGATGACGGAGACGGCGAGACTCGCTCGGATGCCGGCGAAGATCTGCGGGGCGGCGGCGGGGAGCACCATGCGGAAGATGCGGTCGACCGGTCGCACGCGGTTGGAGCGCGCGACATCGAGCACGGCGGGATGCACGCCGCGCACGCCGTCGATCGTGTTCAGCAGGATGGGCCACAGCGCGCCGAGGACGATCACCAGCACTCGCATGCCGAGGCCGAGACCGACGAGCTGGATCGCCAGCGGGAGCAGGGCGACGGCGGGGAGGTACCGGAGGAATTGCAGCGCGGGACCGACGTCGTTCGCGACCCGGCCATTGAGGCCGAGCGCAACCCCCAGCGAAACGCCGAGCACGATCGAGATCCCGAGTCCGAGGCCGATCGCCGCCATGGAGGGCGCGACGTGCTCGGGCACGAGCGAGAAGATCCAGAGCTCGCGGAACGTCTCGAGGATCTCGGGGAGCGGAGGGAAGTAGATCGACGTGCTCGAGGCGCTCGCGAACCACCAGAGCGCGATGAGCACCACCGGCAGAGCGAGGGGGAGCAGGAAGCGTCCGGCAAACGTTCTCATGCGTGCTCCTTGCGATGCGCGGGGTGCCAGCGCAAGACCACCGACTCGAGGCGCTCGAACATGGCGTTGATGCCGACTCCGAGCAGGCCGGCGAGCAGGATGTAGGCATACATCGTCGGGGTCGCATCGCCGAGGCCGGCCATCACGATCGACTTGCCGATGCCGTCGGCGGGGATAACGATCTGAGCGCTGATGGTGACGAGGAGGCAGATGGCCGCCGCGAGCCGAACGCCCGTCGCGATGTACGGCGCCGCCGAGGGGAGCAGGAGCCGGAAGAACCGGTCGAACGGACGGACCCGGAACGACGTGAAGGTGTCGCGCGCGACGGGGTCGGTGTCGCGCACGCCGTACACGGTCTGCATGATCACGGCCCACACGGCGCCGAATGCCGCGAGCAGCACCGTGCTCGGCAATTTTGACCCGAAGAGCAGCACGACGAGGGGCACGAGCACGAGCGCCGGGATGGTGCGCATGAAATCGAGGACGAATGAGGAGATCCGATAGGCGAGGCGGCTCATGCCGAGGGGCAAGCCGATGACCACGCCGAGCACGACGGCGATGCTGAAACTGATGCCCCAGCTCGCGATCGTCAAGCCGAGCGGCTGCCAGATGGCGCCGGTCGCGATTTCGGTGACGAGCGCGCTCACGACCGCGGGCGGAGTGGGCACAGCGCCGATCGAGCCGGCCGCAGCGGCGAGCCACCAGACGGCGACGAGTCCGGCGAAGACCAGCACCTGGGCGAGCCGCCCTCGTCCGCGGGGCCGGACGCGGCCCCGCGGACGAGGGCGGACGATCGCGGTGGTCACGGCTTGTGCCAGATCAGGCCCAAGGTGTCGAACTCCTCCTCGATGAAGCCGTACTTGACGAGGATGGCACTCCATGCCTCCAGATCCTCAACGCTCAGGGATGAGTCGTAGCGGCCGAGCACCGCGTTCTCGATCGAGGCTTCCGAGAGCGTGGTGAATTCTGGCAGCACCGCACGGACCGACTCCGGGTTGTCGTTCGAGAAGTCAGCGGCCTCTTGGATCGCGGCGGTGAAGCGTTCGATCGCCTCGGCGTTGGCGCCGATGTAGCTTTCGCTCGCGACCCACGTCATCGCGTTCATCCCCCCGATGCCCTCGGTGAACGGTTGCGCGACGACCTCGAGTCCCGCGGCCTTCGCGTTCGACAGGAACGGGTCGACGATGAACGCGGCGTCGACGCGTCCCGCCTCGACCGCAGCGACCATGTCGGGGTAGGCGAGTTCGACGAAGTTCACGCTCGCAAGATCGACGCCCGCCTCGTCGAGCAAGACGCGCGTGGCGAGCTCGGGGCCCGACTTGAGGCCGACGATCGCGATCGTCGTGCCGGCCAGGTCGGTGACGTCGGAGATACCGCTGTCCGGCTTGACGACGATCGCGGTCGTGTCCTCCGCGGGCTCGGTCGGATAGCGGTCGCTGCCGCTCACGATCTGGATCGGCAGGCCCTTGGAACCGGCGGTCACGGCGGCGACGGCGTTGATGAGCGCGACCTGGAGTTCACCGTTGATGAGCGAGGGGATCGCGGTCGACGTGTTCTGCACGACCACCGGGGTCACGTCCAGGCCGTGACGTTCGAAGATCCCTTCTTCCATGCCGACGTAGACGTTGGCGGCATTGATGATCGGGGTGATGCCCACGTTGATCGCGATGACATCGTCGGCGCCGGCATCTGGCGTCGAAGGGGAGGTGCCCGCAGAGCAGCCCGTGAGGGCGAGCAGGGCCGCGGCAGCTGCGGCGAGCGCGGTGAGGCGAGTTCTGAGCCCGGGGTGACACTCCTTCGTGTCGTTGCGGCGGGGTACGTGCGTCCACGGGCCGAATCATTTGGCGCGGACCATTAGGTACAGCACGTATCGTATCGTAAGTTTGTGTCCCTGCGTCGTGCCCCCATTCACGGCGAATGGCATGAGCGAGCGGGGCAGGTGCCGTCGCCGATCCCCGCCCCGCCTGAATATCCCCGTGCCGCTCAGAACCGATCGCGCACGTGCCGCTCGCGGCCGTAGAGGCTCACGACGGCGAGGATGATGATGCCGTACACGATCCGCGTCTGCGCCTCGCTCATGCCCTGGCTGATGATGATCGTCGAGAGCACGGTGAGGATGAGCGCGCCGAGCGCGGTCCGGGTGAAGCCGCCGCGGATGGAGCCGAACGTCGTGCCGCCGACGAGCACGGCGGCGAGGCCCGAGAACAGGTAGGGCTCGCCGATGGTCATCGTCCAGCCCGAGCCGAACGCGGCGATGAACATCCCGGCGAGCCCGGCGAATGCGCCGGAGGCCGCGAAGACGGCGGCCCAGACGGCACCGGTGCGGATGCGGGTGAGTCCGGCCGCGCGCGGATTCACGCCGGTCGCGTAGAGCCGCCGTCCGGCGACCGTCTTCGACAGGAACAGCCAGAGCAGGACGCCGAGCACCGCGACGATGAGCACCACGGGCGGGATCGGGAGGCCGAACGTGGTGCCGGTGAGCTGCGCCAGCGACTTCAGCTCCTGCGGCGGTTGCCCGTTGTAATCGCCGCCCGCCAGGAAGAGCGATCCGCCGGTGAGCGCGACGCCGAGGCCGAGCGTGATCACCAGGGGCTCGATCCGATACCGGTGGCAGACCCAGCCGACGAGGGCGCCGATGCCGCCGCAGACCGCGAGCACGACGACCATGGCGAGGGGGGCCTGCCAGCCGAGCCGGCTCGTCGCCTGCGAGGCGACCATCGCGCCGAACGTCACGTACCCGGCGATGGCCATGTCGAGGCCGCCCAGGATGACGACGAGCGTCTGACCCATGGCGGCGAGGGCCAGCAACGAGGCGATCGTCAGGATCGAGACCGCGGCGATCGGCCGCTCGAGGAAGGCGGGCACGAGGGAGACGAGCACGATCGACATCGCGATCAGGATCGCGAGCTGCACGAGCGGCGTCTCGAGCGCTCGACGGCGCAGCGCCTGCGTCCGACGCGGTTCGTCGGCGGGGAGGGTGAGTGACCGGGTGACGGGGGTGAACTGGTTCATGGCCGGCTCCTTGCACGACGCGGGTTGAGCAGGGTGGCGCCGATGAGCACGCCGACGACGAGCACGGCGCCGTAGGCGAACTGCACCATCGCGGGATCGACGCCGAACGCGGTGAGCAGCTGCTGGACGAGGTAGAGGACGAGCGCGCCGAGGAACGTGCCGAGCAGTCCTCCTCGGCCGCCCCCGAGGGCGGTGCCG
>JAAYAS010000138.1 GCA_012719255.1 Microbacteriaceae bacterium
AACACGTCGAGCAGGCGGCCGAGGTTCGCGTCGTCGAGCGCCGCCTCCACCTCGTCCATGATGTAGAACGGGCTCGGCCGCGCCTTGAAGATCGCGACAAGCAGCGCCACGGCCGCGAGCGAGCGCTCGCCGCCCGAGAGCAGCGAGAGCTTGTCGATCTTCTTGCCGGCCGGCCGCACCGCGATGTCGATGCCGGTGGCGAGCAGGTCGTCGGGATCCATGAGCGAGAGATCGCCCGCGCCACCGGGGAAGAGCACCGGGAACACCTCGTGGAAGGCGCGGCGGGTGTCGTCGAACGCGGCGGCGAACACCTCCTGCATGCGGGTGTCGATGTCCGCGACGATCTTCAGCAGGTCGGCGCGCGTGCGCACGAGGTCGTCGAGCTGCTCGTCGAGGTAGGCGTGCCGCTGCTCGAGCGCCGCGAACTCCTCGAGCGCGAGCGGATTGATGCGGCCGAGCTGCGCCATCTCGCGCTCGGCGCGGGCGAGCCGCTTGCGCTGCCGCTCGCGGTCGTAGGGCTCGGTGGCGATGGGCGGTTCGGGGTCGTCCGGACGGTCGGCGGGTCGGGGGCCCGGTGAGTCGGGCCCCCGCTCGCCGGCAGGCGCCCCTGCACCGGGTGAGTCGGGGCCCCGCTCGCCGATGGGCCCCCCTGCGCGCGCTGAGTCGGGCCCCCGCTCGCCGACGGGCACCCCGGCTCGCGCTGAGTCGGGCCCCCGCTCACCGGCGTGATCAGTAGGTGCCGGTGAGTCGGGCCCCGGCTCACCCTGGCGGGGGCTCACGGTCGTATCGTGCTCGACGAGGCGCTGGAGCGAGCCGGGGCCCGACTCACCGCCGAACTCGGCGCCACCGGGCGAGCGGGGGCCCGACTCACCGCCGAATCCGGCGCCTCCGGGCGAGCGGGGGCCCGGCTCACCGCCGAACTCCTCGCCACCGAGCGAGCCGGGGCCCGACTCACCGGGGGCGGGGGCCGGGGCGGCCGCGCCCGCCCGGCCCGGCGTCGGGGCGGCCGCCCCCGCGGCAGCGCCGGGCGACGCCGCCGCGCCCGCGCCCTCGACCGACACCTCGAGCGGCACCGGCACGTCGGGCCCGTACTCGGCGATGAGCACCGGTTCCGAGAGCGAGAGCTCGGACGCGGCGCGCTCGAGCAGGTTCGACAGCTGCAGCTTGCGCTCGTAGATCTGCATCTCGAGGGCGTGCACGTCCTCGCCGATCTCGGCGAGGCGGCGGCGCAGGCCGTCCTCGGTCTCGCGCAGCTCGCGCAGCTCGCGGTCCTCCTCCTCGCGGCGGCGCTCGGCGGCGGCGAGCTCGCGGCGGGCCTCGTCGACGCTGCGGTCGAGCGAGTCGAGGAGGGCGGGGATCGCGGCGAGCACCCGCTCGGTGCGAGCGAGCTCCTCGCGGCGCAGCACGGTCTCGCGGGCGGCGCGGTCGGCGGCCTCGCGCTCGGCGTCGCGCTTGCGCACGAGCTCGTCGATGCGCAGCTGCTCGGCGCGCAGCCGCTCGCGGAGCGTCTCGAGCCCGAGCCGGGCCTCGACCTCGGCATCGCGAGCGCGCTCGACGGCCGCGGCGTACTCGCCGCGCTTCGAGCCGTCGAAGATCGGCCGCGGGGTGGCCTCGTGCACCTCGAGCTCGTGCTTCGCCTTCGCGGCGCGCTCCTCGGCCTCGCCGACGTTGCGGGCGGCGAGCTCGTGCGACTTCTCGGCGCGGCCGAGCTCGGCGCGGGCCGACTCGACGCGGGCGCGGGCGCGGTTGAGCGCCTCGCGGCGCTTCGCGAGCTCGGCGTCGAAGCCGCGCAGGTCGGCGAGGGCCGAGGCGGCCGCGTCCTTCGCGACCTGCAGGGCGCCGCGGTGCTCGGCGAGCTCGAGCGCGCGGGCGTCGAGCTCGCGGCCGACGCGCTCGAGGTCGGCGGCGGCGCGGTCGCGCTCGGCGACGAGCTCGAGGCGGCTCGCGCCGGGCTCCTCGCCCTCGCCGGTGCCGGCGGCGGTGAGGCTCGTCGCGTCGAGCACGTCGCCGCGGCGGCTCACGATCCGGGCGCCGAAGGGCAGCCGGGCGAGCAGCTCGGCGGCGACCGCCGCATCCGGCAGCTCGTCGACGAGGAGCGTGCGGCGCAGCGCCCGCGCGACGACCGGCACGCCCGAGACCGAGTCGACGGCGGGGGCGAGCGCGAGCCCGTGCTCGGCGGCGAGCGCCGCGACCGCGGCGGCGAAGCGCTCGTCGTCGACGGCGGATGCGCGACCGGAGCCGACCGCGTCGGCGGGGCGGGCAGGGTCGACCTCGAAGACATCCCCCGCATCCCCGCCACCGCCGGCGGCCCCGGCACCAGCCGCACCGGCGCCATCGACCGCACCGGCCCCGGCGAGCTCCGCGACGAGGTGCACCCGGCCGTGCCCGGCGGCGGCCGCGCCGAGCGCGAGCGCGGCGGGGCCCGATTCGGCGAGGATCGCATCCGCGAACGCCCCGAGCGCGGCGGTGATCGCGGTCTCGTCGCCGCGCACCACGCGCAGCCGGTCGCTGACGCGGCCGACGACGCCGGCGGGGCGGGTGGCGAGCAGCTCGACCGCGCCGTCGTGCACCTCGGCGGCGAGGGCGAGCGCCTGGCCGCGGGCGTCGAGGGCGTCGCGCTCGCGCTCGAGCTCGTGCACGGCGTCGCGCAGCTCGTCGACGGCCGCTTGCGCGTCGACGGCGTCCTGCTGGGCGGCGGCGTAGGCGTCGTCGAGACCCGACGAGTCGGCCTCGCCCTCCTCGGTCGACGACTCGACCTCGTCGAGCTCGCGCTCGGCGGTCGCGAGCCGCTCGGCGGCGGCGGTGCGGGCGTGCTCGCCGCGCAGCACCTCGCCGCGCACCGCGGCGAGCCGCTGGGCGGCGGCGTCGACGCGGCCCTGCAGCTCGCTGCGCGCGAGGTCGTGCTTCGACAGCAGCGCCGATTGCGCGGCGATCTCGCGGTCGAGGTCGTCGAGCTCGGCGCGGGCAGCGACGGTGGCGCGCTGCGACTCGTGCCAGGCGGTCTCGGCCTCGGCGGCGCGCAGCTGCAGCTCGTCGACCTCGGTGCGGGCGGCGTCGACGTCGGCGGGGGCGACGGTCACCTGCAGGGCCGGCTCGTCGAGCCGGGTGCGGAGCATCGACTCGCGCTGGCCGGCGAGCAGCTGCAGGTTGCGCACCCGCTCGCGCACGCTCTCGAGGTCGAAGGCGATGCGGCGGGCGCGGTCGACCTCGTCGCCGCGCTGCGAGTGCTGCAGCCGGTCGATGCGCAGGAGCGCCCGGTCGAGCTTCTCCTTGAGCACGAGCCGCTCGGTGGCGCGCTCCTGCTCGGTCGAGGCGGCGGCGCGCAGCTGCTCGCGCAGGGTGACGGCGTCGTCGGCCATGATGCGGGCCTTCGCGTCGCGCACGATCGCGGCGATGCCCTGGGCGCGGCGGGCGACCTCGGCCTGCCGCCCGAGCGGCTTGAGCTGGCGACGCACCTCGCCGACGAGGTCGCGCAGGCGCTGCAGGTTCTGCTCCATCGCCTCGAGCTTGCGCACGGTGCGCTCCTTGCGGCGGCGGTGCTTGAGGATGCCGGCGGCCTCCTCGACGAAGCCGCGGCGATCCTCCGGACTCGCGTGCAGCACCGAGTCGAGCCGGCCCTGACCGACGATCACGTGCATCTCGCGGCCGAGGCCCGAGTCGCTGAGCAGCTCCTGCACGTCGAGCAGCCGCACCTGCTCGCCGTTGATCGCGTACTCGCTGCCGCCCGAGCGGAACATGGTGCGGCGGATCGTCACCTCGGCGTAGTCGATCGGCAGCGCGCCGTCGGCGTTGTCGATGGTGAGCGTGACCTCGGCGCGGCCGAGCGGCCCGCGGGTGGCGGTGCCGGCGAAGATGACGTCCTCCATCTTGCCGCCGCGCAGCGACTTCGCGCCCTGCTCGCCCATCACCCAGGCGAGCGCGTCGACGACGTTCGACTTGCCCGAGCCGTTCGGGCCGACGACGCAGGTGACGCCGGGCTCGAACTCGAGCGTGGTCGGGTTCGCGAACGACTTGAACCCCTTGAGCGTGAGGCTCTTGAGGTGCATGGTCGGGTCCTTCGTCGGGGCGGATGCGGGGGCCGGGATGCGCGCCGGCGCCCGGATGCGCGGGGCGCGATTCCTGCGAGCCTACCGGCGCGTCGCCCCGATCCAGGCGGCGAAGCGCCCGGTGATGGCGTCGAGATCGAGGCGGCCCGCCGCGACGTCGATCACGAAGTCGCAGGCCTCGTCGGCGGGGATGTCGAGGTCGGCGCCGTTGAGGTCGAGGAAGACCATCGTGGCGAACCACCCGAAGCGCTCGTTGCCGTCGACGAGCGAGTGGTTGCGGACGATCGACTCGAGCATCGCCGCGGCCTTCGCCGCGAGGTCGGGATAGGCGTCGGCGCCGAACAGCGTCGATGCCGGGCGCTGCAGCGCGGCGTCGAGGAGGCCGGCATCGCGGATCGGCCCCACGTCCTGCCGAAGGATCAGCTCGAGCGCGATCTCGAGGTCGAGGAAGACGGTCACGTGCGCTTGAGCCGCTCGAAGAGGTCGGCGTAGCGGTCGAGCATCTTCTCGGCGGAGGCGGTCACCGCATCCTCGTGCTCGTGCCGAGCGTCCTCGTTGCGGACGAGGCGGAGGATCGCCTCGTTCTTGCTCACGCCGGCGCGCTTCGCGAGCCGCTCGATGGCGGCGTCGTCGTCGGCAGTGGTGCGCAGGGTCATGGCCATGCACCGAATGGTATCACCGTGATACCAGGAGTTCGGCGCGCCGTCCCGCCCCGCGCGGCCCTCCGGCGAGCGGCGGGCACGAGCGACGAGGCGGTGTCGCCGGCCGGGCGTAGCCTGACCGCATGACCGCCGACCTCGATCTCGTCCGCACGCTCGTCGTGTGCCTCGTGATGGCGGTGCTCGCGGCGCTGCTCCTGCTGCGCGCCGGGGTGGGGCTGCGCTGGGAGCCGATCATCGGCATCGCTCGGGCCGCGGCGCAGCTGCTCGTGCTCGCGCTGGTCCTCGCGTTCATGATCACGAGCGTCGGCTGGGTGCTGCTGTGGCTCGGGGTGATGGCGACGGTGGCGGTGCTCACCGCGACCCGCCGCATCGGCGCGAGCCGCGAGACGCTCCTCGCCGTCGCCGGCGGCGTGCTGCTCGGCGGCGGCGCGACGCTCGCCATCGCGTTCGCCTCGGGCACCGTGGCGCTCGGCCCGCAGTACCTCCTCGCGCTCGGCGGCATCACCATCGGCAACGCGATGTCGGTGGCGACGGTGACGGCGAAGCGGCTGCGCGAATCGCTCGCCGAGCACCGGCACGAGGTGGAGGGCTGGCTCGCGCTCGGTGCGACGCCGCGGCAGTCGGCCGCGCGGTTCCGGGCGGCTGCGTCGCGGCTCGCGCTCATCCCGCATCTCGACCAGGTGAAGACCACCGGGCTCGTCACCCTCCCGGGCGCCTTCACGGGCGCGGTGTTCGCCGGCGCGAGCCCGCTGCAGGCGGGGCTCTTCCAGCTCGTCGTGCTCGCCGGCATCCTGCTCACCGGCGCGATCTGCACCGTGGTGGTGACGGGCGTGCTCGGCGCGCCGACGACGCTGCCGGCCGAGCCGCGCGACTGACGGATCGCGCGCCGCGCCGCCTCGCCCGCTCGTCGCATCCCGAAGTCGTGCTCGCGGTGCATGACGCGAAAGTGAACGGCGTTTAACCTGGTCGCATGCCACGCCTCGCCCCCTCCGCGCGCCGGTTGCTCGCCGGCGCGGCGGTCGCCTGCGCGCTCGCCGCGGGGCTGAGCGGATGCGTGCTCGCGCCGGTCGTGCAGACGATCGTCGGCACCCCCGGCCCCGACGGCGCGACCGCGCCCGCCGAGGCCCCCGCGGTGGAGCGCGCCCCGGGAACGGCACCGACCGACGAGCCGGCGCCCGAGCAGGCGGTGCCCGATGACGTCGACGGCGCGCCCGGCTCGCCGTCCGATCCGGCTCCCGACTCGCCCGCCCCGACCGACACCGGCAACGTGCTCGGCCCGCCCGACGAACCGCGCCCGGCGCCGACGATCACGACCCAGTTCGACTTCCCCGTCGAGAGCTGACCGCGTCGACGCGGCCCCGGGTCAGCGCCCCCGCAGCCGCTGGCAGCGCGGGCAGCGGAACGACGAGCGGTTCGCGAACGGCTCGCGCACGAGCGGCCGGCCGCAGCGCGCGCACGGCTCGCCGGCGCGGCCGTAGGCCTGCAGCGAGCGCTCGAAGTAACCGGACTCGCCGTTGACGTTCACGTAGAGGTCGTCGAACGAGGTGCCGCCCTCGGCGAGCGCCTGCACGAACACGTCGCGCACCGCGGCGAGCAGCTCGTTCGCCTTGCGGGTCGACACCGTGCGCGCCGGCTGCGCCCAGTGCAGCCGGGTGCGCCAGAGCGCCTCGTCGGCGTAGATGTTGCCGATGCCGGCGATCGCCCGCTGGTCGAGCAGCACCGCCTTGATGCCGCGGTCGGTGCCGCGCAGGAGGGCGCGGAAGGCGCGGTCGTCGAAGCGGGGATCGAGCGGATCGCGGGCGATGCGCCGCACCTGCGTCGGCAGCCGCTCCCCCGGATGCGCGGGGTCGGCGTCGACGGGCGGCACGAGCGCGTCGACGGCGAGGGAGCCGAAGCGGCGCTGGTCGACGAAGCGCAGCTCGTGCTCGCCGCCGGGGCCGTCGACGCGCATCCGGATGCAGAGGTGGCGCTCGTCGTCGGCGCCGACGGGGCGCACGAGCAGCTGGCCGCTCATCCCGAGGTGCGCGACGAGCGCGCGCTCGCGGGCGGCGCCGTCGGGCTCGCGCAGCGGCAGCCAGAGGAATTTGCCGCGCCGGCTCGGCGCCGCGAGCGCGCGCCCCTCGAGCGCGTCGACGAAGTCGAGCGCGTCGCCGGGGTGGCGCTTCAGCGCGCGCTCGTCGACGACGTCGACGGCGCGGATGCGGGCGGCGGTGGTCGCGGCGGCGAGGCCGCGCCGCACCACCTCGACCTCGGGCAGCTCGGGCACGGCGGGGTCAGTCGGCGTCGGGCGCCGCGGGCGCGGCGGGCGGCTCGGATGCGGCGGGCGCCGGGTCCGGCTCGGATGCACCGGTCGCCTCGCTCGCAAGCGGCGCCTCGCCCTCGGCGGGCGCGGCGGGCGCGCCGAGCGCGCGGGGCGTCGTCACGTGGCGGGGCGTGCCGGTGAGCTCGTGCCACGCCTCGAGGGCGGCGGCGAGCTCGGCGTGCTTCTTGCTCGGCGCCGAGCCGGTGGTGCGGACGAGCACCTTGCCGCGGCGGCGCACCGTGAGGGTCGCCGTGAACGTGCGGTCGTGGTCGGGGCCCTCGCCGCGGGTCTCGTAGTCGGGCTCGCCGCCGCCGGCGGCCGCGAGCGCCTCGAGCAGCGCGGTCTTCGGGTCCATCGCCGCGCCGAAGCGGGCCGCGTCGTCGCGGATCGGCTCGACGAGCCGGCGCACGAGCGCGTCGGCGGCGGCGGGGCCGGCCGAGAGATAGGCGGCGCCGATGAGCGCCTCGACGGCGTCGGCGAGGATCGAGTCCTTGTCACGACCGCCGGTGATCTGCTCGCTGCGGCCGAGCCGCAGGTGCTGGCCGAGCTCGAGGCCGCGGGCGATCTCGGCGAGCGACACCGTCGACACGAGCGCGTGGTGGCGGCGCGAGAGCTCGCCCTCGCTCGCATCCGGATGCTCGCCGTAGAGCATCGCCGCGACGGCGAGGCCGAGCACCGAGTCGCCGAGGAACTCGAGCCGCTCGTAGTCGTCGGCCTGCTGCTCGTAGCCGTACGAGGAGTGCGTGAGCGCCTGCGTGAGCAGTTCGGGAACGAAGTCGACCCCGAGCAGGTGCACCAGGCGGGCTGGCGGCACCGACTCGGGGTCGTGCTTCGAAGTGCGTCGGGTCACTGACTAGGCGTCGGCGACCTTGCGGCCCTTGTACTCGTAGTGCGAGGGGTTGCCGGCGGCGTCCTCGACGAGCTTCGCGCGGTGCGGGAGGCTGTAGACGACCTTGCCGTTCTCGACGGTCTTGACGAGCGTGGGGACCGAGGCCTTCCACTGCGAGCGGCGCGAACGGGTGTTCGAGCGGCTCAGGCGGCGCTTGGGAGTAGGCATATGCGGGTTTCCTGTTCTGGTCTGCGGGAATGCGTGCCGCTCGCGGGCGGCATCCGATCACCGACGATGCGGATGCGATCGGGAGCGTGGATGGGTGCGGGCGCCGGGCGCGTGCAGCGGGGCTCGCGCACACGCTCTCCGGCGAGGACCGTGCAGGGGTCCGGGCCCAGAGCCACCAGAGAAGCCTACCGGGGATCGTCGCCGAGCGCGAGCCCGGGCATCCGGCCTCCGCGCCCGCCGGAGGCCTCTGAACCCGTCGAAGGGTCCGGCCCCGCACTTCGACCGGGTCAGTGCGCCGCTTCGCCGGGCTCGGTGCGCTGCGCAGCGCCTACTGCTTGTCGTCGAGGAGCTGCTGCAGCTGCGCCCAGCGCGGATCGATCTCGTCCTCGGGCTCGGGCAGCGGCTCGGTGAGCTTCTCGCCGGTGGCCGGGTCGAGGCCGAGGCAGTCGGGCTCGCACAGCGGCTGGAACGGCAGGTCGAGCACGACGGTGTCGCGCAGCGGGCCCTCGAGGTCGACGGCCTCGTTCTCGACGATGTAGACGAGCGCCTCGTCGGCCTGCAGGCCGAACAGCTCGGCGAAGTGCCCCGACCACGGCTCCGACACGTCCTGCAGGCAGCGGCTGCACTGGCCGGTGAGCGTGCCGCGCACGTCGGCGGTCGCGAGGATGCCGTCGTGGAGGCTCTCGAGCCGCAGATCGAGCTCGAGCTCGGCGCCCTCGGCGAAGTGGATCAGGCCCTCGCCGATGCGCTCGGGAGCGGTGATGTCGAGCTCGAGCTCCCGCATCGAACCGGGCTTCTGGAGCAGCGACGAGACATTGACGACATAAGGGGAGGTCGGCATGCCCCGAGTCTACGCGTCGGCGCATCCGCGGGCCCGGGTTGCGCGCCCGGCGAACAGGCGCGCCGGTGCGCCGCGCCGGCTACTCGGGCGAGCCGAGCGCGGTGATGGTGGTGTCGGCGTCGCCCTGCAGGAACTCGTGCACGACCGGCGGCACGTAGGGGCTGACGTCGCCGCCGAGCGCCGCGACCTGCCGCACGAGCGAGCTCGACACGTGCGCGTGCTGCGGGTTCGGCATCATGAAGATCGTCTCGATGCGGCCGAGGTGGCGGTTCACGATCGCCATCGGCGTCTCGTAGTCGACGTCGGCGGCGCCGCGGATGCCCTTGACGATCACCTTCGCGCCGACGTCGGTGCAGTAGTCGACGAGCAGCCCCATGCTCCACGAGCGCACGATGATGCGGCCGTTCGGCACGGCATCGGCGATGGCCCGCTCGATGAGGGCGACGCGGCGCGAGATCGGGATCATCGCCGACTTGTCGGGGTTGTGCACGACGACGACGTGCACCTCCTCGAAGACGTTCGCGGCGCGGGCGATCACGTCGAGGTGGCCGAGCGTGACAGGGTCGAACGAACCGGGGACGACGGCGATGCTGGTCATGCCGGCAATGCTAGGCGGAGGAAGCCGAGAGCCCGCCGACGAGTCGTCGATTCGCCCCGTTCCGACTCGTCCGGCGGGCTCCCGATCGTCGCCCTCGGCGGATTCAGCCGGCGAAGAGCCGATCGCCGACGAAGCCGCCGGGCGAGGCCGCGGGCGGGATCGCGAACACCGCCGAGCCGATCGGCACGGTCCACTCGTTGAGGAGGTCGCCGTCGGCGAGCCGCTGCTGGATCGGCACGAACTGGGCGGTGGGGTTCGCCTGGTAGCTCGCGAACAGCAGCCCCGAGTCCGACACCTCCGCGCCCATGCCGCCGACGCCCGACACCGGGTGGTCGTAGTTGTAGACCTGCCGGTGGATGCGCTGGGCGGGGTCGTCGGTGCGCGAGCGGCGCATGTGGCTCATCGGGTGGATGACCGTGAATCCCTGCGGCGTGCGCTCCTCGAAGTCGGGCTCGTCGTGCTCGTGCACGCCGGTGAGCGGCGCGCCGGTGTCGAGGCGGCGGCCGATCGACGCCTCGCGGCCGGGGCGGTCGACGAGGTCCCAGGTCTCGAGGTTCATCCGGATGCGGCGCAGCACGAAGCCGGTGCCGCCGACGAGCCAGTCGGGCGCGTCGCCGCCGGCGCCGGTCGACGCGCCGTCGGCGCCGATCCACACGAGCCGCTCGAAGTCGTCGGTGCCGGAGACCGGGTTGACGGTGCCGTCGATCTGCCCGAAGAGGTTCCGCTGCGTGGTGCCCGGCTTCAGCGAGCCGCGGGCGTTGCGGAACCCGGGCTGCTGCCAGCGGATCGTCGAGAAGGCGCGGAGGTCCTTGAGCAGCATCCGCTGCGCGTGGGCGACGGTGAGCGGGTCGTCGCCGGCGACGAGCACGAGCAGGTCGCCGTCGTTCCAGCGCTCCTCGAGCCGGTCGATCGAGAACGCCGGCAGCGGCGCGAGCCACTCGGGCCGCGCCGCGGGGTTCACGAGGTCGACCAGGCGCGGGCCGAAGCCGAAGGTGATCGCGAGCGCCGCGGGCACCTCGGCCATCTCGGGCTCCTGGTCGCCGATCGGCGCCTGGCCGGCCATGAGCCGGTTCGCGTCGTCGGTGAGCAGCCGCAGCAGCCGCTCGAGCCGGTCGCGGTCGACCGACTCGTCGAGGTCGACGGCGATGAACACGGCGTGGGCGCCGATCTCGCCGCCGATGCCGCGCTGGTGGGGCGAGGTGTCGGCGAGGCGCTCGGCGCCGAACGTCTGGGCGCCGGCGGCGGGGCGGGCGATCGCGCCGATGCCGGCGGCGGCCGCCGCCCCGATGCCGATGCCGGCGGCGCCGATGAGGACGTCGCGGCGACGGGGACC
>JAAYAS010000139.1 GCA_012719255.1 Microbacteriaceae bacterium
CTTCCGCGTCGACCGTGGCGACAAGATCGGCCTCGTCGGGCGAAACGGCGCGGGCAAGACGACACTCACCAAGATCCTCGCCGGGGAGGGCATCGAGGCCTCCGGCACGATCCAGCGCATCGGCGAGATCGGATACCTGCCCCAGGACCCGCGCAGTGGCGATCCCGAGCAGCTCGCCCGCACCCGGATCCTCGACGCCAGGGGGCTCGGACGCATCGCGACGGACCTCGCGAGCACCTCGGTCGAGATGGGCTCGGACGATCCCGTCGTCGCCGAGCGGGCGATGCGCCGCTGGAGCCGCCTCAACGACGAGTTCGAGGCGCGCGGCGGCTATGCCGCCGAGGCGGCCGCCGCGGTGATCTGCTCGAACCTCAACCTCCCGGATCGCATCCTCGACCAGCCGCTGCGCACCCTCTCGGGCGGCCAGCGGCGACGCATCGAACTGGCCCGGATCCTCTTCTCCGAGGCGGACACGATGATCCTCGACGAGCCGACGAACCACCTCGACCTCGACTCGGTCGTCTGGCTGCGCGAGTTCCTCAAGGGCTACAAGGGCGGGCTCATCGTCATCTCGCACGACGTCGAGCTCGTCGGCGACACCGTGAACCGCGTCTTCTACCTCGACGCGAACCGGCAGGTCATCGACGTCTACAACATGGGCTGGAAGCAGTACCTGCGCCAGCGCGAGGCCGACGAGGAGCGCCGCAAGAAGGAGCGCGCGAACATCGAGAAGAAGGCGAGCGCGCTGCAGCTGCAGGCCGCCCGCTTCGGCGCGAAGGCGACGAAGGCCGCCGCCGCGCAGCAGATGGTGCGCCGGGCGGAGCGGATGCTCGGCTCGCTCGACGAGGTGCGGCAGTCGGACCGCGTCGCGAAGCTCCGCTTCCCGACGCCCTCGCCCTGCGGCCGCACGCCGATCCAGGCGCGCGGGCTGTCGAAGTCGTACGGCTCGCTGGAGATCTTCACCGGCGTCGACCTCGCCATCGACCGCGGCTCGCGCGTCGTCGTGCTCGGCCTCAACGGCGCCGGCAAGACGACGCTGCTGCGCATCCTCGCCGGCGTCGACGAGTCGGACACCGGCGAGCTCATCGCCGGCCACGGCCTCAAGGTCGGCTACTACGCGCAGGAGCACGAGACCCTCGACGTGCGCCGCAGCGTGCTCGAGAACATGGTGTCGGTGTCGCAGCACCTCACCGAGACCGAGGCCCGCAAGGTGCTCGGCTCGTTCCTCTTCTCGGGCGACGACGTGCACAAACCCGCGGGCGTGCTCTCGGGCGGCGAGAAGACCCGGCTCGCGCTCGCGATGCTCGTCGTCTCGAGCGCGAACGTGCTGCTGCTCGACGAGCCGACGAACAACCTCGACCCGGCCTCCCGCGAGCAGATCCTCGACGCGCTGAGCCACTACGAGGGCGCGGTCGTGCTCGTCTCGCACGACGAGGGCGCCGTCGAGGCCCTCGACCCCGAGCGCGTGCTCATCATGCCCGAGGCCGTCGAGGACCACTGGAACCCCGAGTACTTCGAGCTCATCGGGATGAACTAGCTCGACCGGCCGGCGGGTTTCGACCGGTTCAGCCCGCAAGGGCGTGCCGCCGGGCTCCGACGGGCTCAGCGGCGCTCGGCCGCGTCGAGGAGGGCGTCCTCCTCGTCGGCGTCGGTCGGACCGCGCCGCTGCGCCCGCTCGCGCGCCCGCCTGCGCGCTGCGATCACGCGCGGATCCCCCTCGTTGCGCTCCCGGAACTCCTCGCGCACGCCGTGCACCAGGCCGACCGCCGCGACGATCGCGAAGATGATCCACTGGAACGCGTAGCTGAGGTGGTTGCCCTCGCTCTCGGCCGGCCGGTTCACGAGCGCGCCGTGCTCGGCGGGCGCCGACTCGGTGCGCAGCAGGCCGTAGGCGCCGGTGTGCACCTCGCCGCCGATCCGCTCGGCGAGATCGGGGAGGTGGATCGTCGCGATCTGGCCCTCCGGCGCCGAGCGGCCCGGCACCTCGCGCTCACCCGGCTTCAACCGGGCGGTCACCTCGAGGCGCCCCTCCGGCGGCGCCGGCACGTGATCGGGGTAGTCCTGCACCGAGCCGGTGTGCAGCCAGCCGCGGTTGACGATGAGCACGCGGCCCTCGTCGGTGCGGAAGGGCGTGAGGATCTCGAAGCCGGGCGTGCCGTCGCGCGGCCGTGCGCGCACGAGCACCTGCTCGTCGACGAGGTACTCGCCCTCGAGCAGCACCGGCAGCCACTCGAGCTCGGGGTCGAAGCCGTCGAGCGCGGGGAGGGCCTCGGCGAGCGGCACCGGCTCGGCGTCGTAGTTCGCGGCGACGCGCTCGTTCTCGACGACGCGCTGGTCGCGCCGGTCGAACTGCCAGGCCGACAGGAAGCCGCAGGCGATGGCGAACACCACGAGCATCACGAAGTAGCTGATCCACCGGCGCGAGAGCAGGAAGCGCCAGCCGTCACGACGACCGCTCACGCGATCGGGTCCTCGTTGACCGGCGCGTCGACGGGCAGCACGCGCAGGGGGAAGTCGCGCGACGACAGGAAGCCGAGCAGGAACTCGAGGTGCTCGTCGCAGGCGAGCCAGATCTTGATGCGGTCGGGCTCGTGAATGCGCGGGTTGCGCCACTCGAGCCGCTGCGTCGCGGCGCTGTCGCACTTCGCGCGCGAGCACGACACCTCCGGCGCGAACGCGCCCTCGCCCGGGCGCAGGCGCATCCGAAGATCGAACTCCCCGGAACTCACGCGCTCCGCTCCTCTCGTTCTCGGCCCGCGTCGCGGGCGGCCGCTGCGCGCACCCAGTCGTCGGCGGTGACGGTCGGGCGGACGACGTCGACCACCCCGGCGTCGGGCCGGTCGACGTGGCGCACGCGGCGCTGCTTCATGTGGTTCGCGAGCATGACGGCGATCCACGGCAGGAAGATCGCACTGGCGGCGACGAACCAGATCGCGGGACCGCGCACGAACATCAGTGCGAGCACGCAGACCGTGCGGAAGGCCATGGTGAGGAGGTACTGGCGCATGCGCGCCCGGCGCTCCTCCTCGGCCGACTCGGTCATGGAGGTGATGTTCGTCACCCGCGTGTTCATTGATCTCCGATGCAATCGCTCGACCCTGACAGCCTACTCCCCGGCGGAGCAGGACGCGCCGGGCGCGCGGCATAGACTGGCCCGATCGGGCGCCAGCCCGGCCCGCCGCATCCGCGCGCCCCGCGCGACCGAGCCCCAGGAGCACCATGACCCAGCAACTCGACCGCGTCGCCCTCGTCACCGGCGGCAACCGCGGCATCGGCCGCGCCATCGCCGAGCAGCTCATCGAGTCGGGCTACCGGGTCGCGGTCACCTCGCGCTCGGGGGAGGGCGGCCCCGAGGGCGCGCTCACGGTCGCGGCCGACGTCACCGACTCGGCGTCGGTCGACGCCGCGTTCTCGCAGGTCGAGGCCGAGCTCGGGCCGATCGGCGTGGTGGTCGCGAACGCCGGCGTCACCAATGACATGCTGCTGCTGCGGATGGGCGAGGACGACTTCGCCGACGTCGTCGACACGAACCTCACCGGCGCCTTCCGCGTGATCAAGCGCGCGGCGAAGGGGATGCTGCGGGCGAAGTTCGGCCGCGTCGTGCTTATCTCGTCGGTGGTCGGCCTCTACGGCTCGCCCGGCCAGATCAACTACGCCGCCTCGAAGGCGGGCCTCGTCGGCATCGCCCGCTCGCTCACCCGCGAGCTCGGCGGCCGCGGCATCACCGCCAACGTCGTCGCCCCGGGCTTCATCGAGACCGAGATGACCGCGGTGCTCCCCGAGGAGACGCAGCAGCAGTACCTCGCCTCGATCCCGGCCGGCCGCTTCGGCCGCGTCGAGGAGATCGCGAAGACCGTCGCCTGGCTCGCCTCCGACGACGCCGCCTACGTCTCGGGCGCGGTCATCCCGGTCGACGGCGGCCTCGGCATGGGCCACTAGCGGCCCGCCGGCCCGGATCGGGGTTGCATCCGGAGGTATCGATCCGGTGTCGATACCCGGAGAATCTTATGATCGAGCCGGATGGATGATCCGATAGCGTGCTGGCAAGGAGCTCGATCGCCGGGCTCCGGCGAGACACCACTAGGAGACCCCCGTGAACATCTTCGCCCTGATCATCATCATCATCGCCGTGATCCTGCTGCTCACCGGCGGTCTGGTCGAGTCGCTGCAGTTCCTGCTCTGGATCGGTATCGTGCTCGCCGTGATCGCCGTCGTGCTGTGGTTGCTGCGGTCGGTCACCGGCCGCAAGTAGTCGTCGGCCCCCGCTGACCGCGAAGCCCGCCCCCGGAACACGGCCGAGGGCGGGCTTCGTCGTTCTCCCGCCGGGACGACCGGCGGGTCGGCGGCTCGCCGGCTAGGGGAGCATCGGGATGAGCTGCCGCATGTCGCGCTCGACGAGCGAGACGTGCGCCTCGGCGCGCACCACCGGCTTCGCGTCGAAGGCGACCGAGAGGCCGGCGATCGACATCATGCCGAGGTCGTTCGCGCCGTCGCCGACGGCGATCGTGCGCTCGAGCGGCACGTCGAGCGCGTGCGCCCACATCCGGAGCGTGAGGAGCTTCGCCTGCTTGCCGACGATCTCGCCGTCGACCTCGCCGGTGAGGGCGCCGGCTGCGTCGACGGCGAAGCGGTTCGCCCGCCAGAGGTCGAGGCCGAGGTCGGCCGCGAGCGGGTCGAGCACCTCGTGGAAGCCGCCCGAGACCGCGGCGACGCGACCGCCGCGCTCGTGCACGGCGGCGATCATCTCGGGCACCCCCTCGGTGACGGTGATGCGGCGGCGCACCTCGGCGACCTGCTCGAGGGTCACGCCGCGCAGCAGCGCGACGCGCGCCCGCAGCGAGCCCTCGAAGTCGAGCTCGCCGCGCATGGCGCGCTCGGTCACCTCGGCGACCTCCTCGCGCACGCCGGCGTAGTCGGCGACGAGCTCGATGACCTCGTCCTCGATGAGGGTCGAATCGACGTCGAGCACGACGAGGAACCGGGCGCCGGAGGTGATGGCGCCGCTGCCGATGGGGGGATCGAGACGGAATCGGGGGGAGTTGCTCACCGTTCGATGATGGCATTCTTCGGGACGACGGTGATGCCCGAGTCGGTCACCGTGAACCCGCGGGCCTCGTCGAGCGCGCGGTCGACGCCGACCGAGGCGCCCTCGCAGACGCGGACGTTCTTGTCGAGGATCGCGCGCCGCACGACGGCGCCGCCCTCGACCGCCACGCGGTCGAAGGTCACCGAGTCGACGACGAGCGCGCCGCTCATCACGCGCGTCCACGGGCCGAGCACCGAGCGCTCGATGTGCGCGCCCGAGATCACCGAGCCGAGCGAGATGATCGAGTCGATCATCGTGCCGGTCGAGCCGCGGCCGTCGCGCACGAACTTCGCCGGCGGCGAGTTCAGCTGCTGCGACATGATCGGCCAGCGCTCGTTGTAGAGGTTGAAGATCGGCAGCGTCGCGATGAGGTCCATGTGCGCGTCGTAGAACGAGTCGATCGTGCCGACGTCGCGCCAGTAGTCGCGGTCGCGCGGGGTCGAGCCGGCGATGTCGTTGTTGATGAAGTCGTAGACGCCGCAGTCGCCGGCCTCGACGAAGGCGGGGATGATGTCGCCGCCCATGTCGTTCTTCGACTCCTCGTTCGCGGCGTCGCGGGTGACGTACTCGACGAGCTTGTCGGCGTCGAAGACGTAGTTGCCCATCGACGCGAGGATCTCGTTCGGGCTGTCGGGCAGGCCGTCGACCTCGGCGGGCTTCTCGAGGAACTGCCGGATGCGGGTCGGGTTCTCGGGGTCGACGTCGATGACGCCGAACGAGGTCGACATCTCGATCGGCTGGCGGATCGCCGCGACGTTGGCGCCGAGGCCCGAGGCGATGTGCTGCTCGATCATCTGCGAGAAGTCCATGCGGTAGACGTGGTCGGCGCCGACGACGACCACGATGTCGGGCTTCTCGTCGTGGATGAGGTTGAGCGACTGGAAGATCGCGTCGGCCGAGCCCGAGAACCAGTGCTTGCCGCGGCGCTGCTGGGCCGGCACGGTCGAGACGTACGAGCCGAGCATCGCGGGCATGCGCCACGTCTGCGAGATGTGGCGGTCGAGCGAGTGCGACTTGTACTGCGTGAGCACCACGATCTGGTGCAGCCCCGAGTTGATGAGGTTCGCGAGTGCGAAGTCGATGAGCCGGTACTGCCCGGCGAACGGCACCGCGGGCTTCGCCCGGTCGGCCGTGAGCGGCATCAGGCGCTTGCCCTCGCCGCCAGCAAGTACGATTCCGAAGACCTTCTTCTGCGCCTGTCCCATGGCCACACTCTAGACACCTCCAGATGAACGATTCGTTGAATCCGGTCGAGTACCCTGGCGGCATGCGCGTCGATGTGATCTCCCGTGAATACCCGCCGGCCGTCTACGGGGGAGCGGGGGTGCACGTCACCGAGCTCGTGAAGGCCATGCGGGCCGACATCGACGTGGTCGTCCGCTGCTTCGGCGAGCCCCGCGACGAGGCCGGCACCCACGCCTACGAGGTGCCCGCCGACCTCGCCGAGGCGAACGCCGCGCTCGGCTTCCTCGGCACCGACCTCCGCATCGCGGCCGACGTCGCGGGCGCCGACCTCGTGCACTCGCACACCTGGTACGCGAACCAGGCCGGCAACATCGCGAAGCTGCTCCACGGCATCCCGCACGTGATCTCGGCGCACTCGCTCGAGCCGCTGCGCCCGTGGAAGGCCGAGCAGCTCGGCGGCGGCTACCGCCTCTCGAGCTGGATGGAGAAGGACGCCTACGCGAACGCCGACCGCATCATCGCGGTGTCGAACGGCATGCGCGCCGACATCCTCCGCAGCTACCCCGACCTCGACCCCTACAAGGTCGTCACCATCTACAACGGCATCGACATCGACGTCTGGAAGCCCACGCACGAGCCCGAGACCGTGCGCGCGCTCGGCGTCGACCCGGATGCGCCGACGGTGATCTTCGTCGGCCGCATCACCCGGCAGAAGGGGCTCCCGTACCTGCTGCGCGCGCTGCGCGAGCTGCCCGCCGACGTGCAGATCGTGCTCTGCGCCGGCGCCCCCGACACGAAGGAGATCGAGGAGGAGGTGCGCGGCCTCGTCGACGAGCTCCGCGAGGAGCGCGGCGGCGCGGTGCACTGGATCTCGGAGCACCTGCCGCGCGAGCAGATCATGGCGCTGCTCACCGCCGCCGACGTCTTCCTGTGCCCCTCGGTGTACGAGCCCCTCGGCATCGTCAACCTCGAGGCGATGGCCTGCGGCACCGCGGTCGTCGGCTCGGGCACCGGCGGCATCCCCGAGGTCGTGCAGGACGGCGTCACCGGCCGCATCGTGCCGATCGAGCAGGTGCAGGACGGCACCGGCACCCCGATCGACCCCGACAGGTTCGTCGCCGACCTCGCCGCCACCATCAACGAGGTGCTCGCCGACCCCGAGCGGGCCGCCGAGTACGGCCGCGCCGGCCGCAAGCGCGTCGAGGACGAGTTCACCTGGACCCGCATCTCCGAGCAGACCCAGGCGCTCTACCGCTCGCTGCTCGACGACTGAGCGCACCGCGTCCCGAGGGCCGGCGCCCCGCCACGACGGCGAGGCGTCGGCCCTCGGTCATGCGGCGCCGCTAGCCTGACCGCATGGCTGAAGTGATCTCGTTCAAGGGCGTGCGGGTCGTGCGCAACCGCCGCCCCATCCTCGACGGCATCGACTGGTCGGTCGACGAGACCGACCGCTGGGTCGTGCTCGGCCCGAACGGCGCCGGCAAGTCGACGATCCTCAACCTCGCGGCCGCGCAGCTGCACCCCTCGCGGGGCTCGGTCGAGGTGCTCGGCGAGCGCCTCGGCCGCACCGACGTGTTCGAGCTGCGCCCCCGCATCGGCGTCGCCTCGAGCGCGATGGCCCGGCAGCTGCCCGACGGCGAGACTGTGCTCGACGCGGTGATGACCGCGAGCTACGGCGTCACCGGCCGCTGGCGCGAGGAGTACGACGACATCGACCGCGAGCAGGCGCTCGCCGTGCTCGCCGAGTGGCAGCTCGACGACTTCGCCGACCGCACCTTCGGCACGCTCTCGGACGGCGAGCGCAAGCGCGCGCTCATCGCCCGCGCCGTGATGACCGACCCCGAGCTGCTGCTGCTCGACGAGCCGAGCGCCTCGCTCGACCTCGGCTCGCGGGAGGGCCTGCTCGCCTCGCTCTCGGAGTACGCGGCGAGCGAGTTCGCGCCGGCGATCGTGATGGTCACCCACCACGTCGAGGAGATCCCGCGCGGCATCACGCACGCGATGCTGCTGCGCGAGGGCCGCGTGGTCGCCGCGGGTCCGCTCGCCGAGACGCTCACCGCGGTGAACCTCTCCGACACGTTCGGGCTGCCGCTCGTCGTCGAGGAGCACGACGGCCGGTACACCGCCCGCGCCACCGCCTGAGCCCGCCGGCGCCCGGCGCCCGCGGGCGCCGGCACCGACACGCGGGCGGGCCGAGGCTTCCGCGCCGCGCCGGGCAGGTGGTATGCTCTTGGCTTGGCTTGTCACGGCCCTCTTGCCGCGCCCGAGGTGCGCAGAGCGTCCGCATCGCTTCGCGGTGCGCCGTGCATCTCTCCCAAACCACCGTGCCACTGCGACCGCAGCACTGACGAAGAAGGTACCCCGATGAAGGCAGCAATCCACCCGGACTACCACTACGTGGTGTTCAACGACCTCGCGTCGGGCGAGAAGTTCCTCACCCGTTCGACGGTCACCAGCGAGAAGACCATCGAGTGGACCGACGGCGAGACCTACCCCGTCGTCGACGTCGAGATCTCGAGCGCCTCGCACCCGTTCTACACGGGCAAGCAGCGCATCCTCGACTCGGCCGGCCGCGTCGAGAAGTTCAAGAACCGCTACGCGAAGTTCGGCAAGAAGGGCGAGTAGTCCCTCCCGGCCGCGGGCATCGAGCCCCGCGGCCCCGGACCGCCCGGCCAGCCCGGTTCGCGTCGGCGGCGGCGCACCTCACCACGAGGTGCGCCGCCGTCGCCCATTTCCGTGAAGGAAGCCGACCCGATCGAGGCGCACCGCCGCGCCGATCGCGGTCGACGCGCCCCGAAAGGCCCCCGCGTGCCCCGCACCCTGCCCCGCGCCCTGCGCCCGTTCCGCTCGCCCGACTACCGCATCCTCGCCCTCGCCCTCGCCGTCTCGCTCTTCGGCTCGGGGATGTGGGCGGTCGCGATGGTCTACGAGGTGATCGAGCTCGGCGGCGACGAGCTCGCGCTCTCGGCCGTCGGCACCGCCACCTCGGTCGGCCTCATCGGCACCGCGCTCCTCGGCGGCATCGCCGCCGACCGCATGCCGCGGCGGTGGATCCTCCGCGGCGTCGAGGCGCTCAACGTCGTCGCCGTCGGCACGAGCGCGCTGCTCAGCGCCCTCGGCCTCATCGAGGTCTGGCACCTCGCGCTCACCGGCGCGATGCTCGGCGCCGCCACCGGCTTCTTCTTCCCCGCCTACTCGGCGATCCTGCCGAGCATCCTCCCCGAGGACGAGCTGCTCGCGGCGAACGGCATCGAGGGCATGGGCCGGCCCGTGCTCACGCAGGCCGCCGGGCCCGCCGTCGCCGGCATGGTCACCGCGGCGATCTCGCCGGGCAGCGCGATCACCTGGATCGCGCTGTGCCACCTGCTCGCCCTCATCGGCCTGCTGCGCCTGCACCCGCGCGTCGACGGCGCGCCGCCGGAGCCGGGCGACGCCGGCTACGTGGCGGTCGTCGACGTCCGCACCGGGCCGATCCCGATCACCGGCACGGTGCCGCCGCCGGTCGGCGAGGCCGACGAGCCCGGCACGGCCGCGGCGATCGCGCGCGAGGCGGCGGACGCGAGCGCGCCCGGGCCGCCGACGAGCGTCGTGCGCGATCTCGCGGATGCGGTGCGCTTCATGGTGCGCACGCCCTGGCTGCTGTGGACGCTGATCTGGTCGAGCGTCATCGTGTTCGCCTACATCGGGCCGTTCGAGGTGCTCACGCCGTTCCTCCTGCGCGACCGGCTCGGGCTCGGCTCCGACGCGTTCGGGCTCGTGCTCGCGTCGTTCGGCGTCGGCGCGGCCGGCGGCTCGCTGCTCATGGCCTCGCTGCGCCTACCGCGGCGCTACCTCACGCTGATGCTCGCCTCGTGGGGCCTGCCGCTCGGCCTGTTCGCCGCGTTCGGGTTCGCCGACGAGCTGTGGCAGCTCATCGTGATCGCCGTCGTGATCGGCGCGACCGGCGGCATCGGCGGCGTGATCTGGGGCACCCTGCTGCAGCGGCGCGTGCCCCGCGAGATGCTCGGACGGATGTCGAGCCTCGACTTCTTCGTCTCGCTCGCGTTCATGCCGGTGTCGATCGCGATCGTCGGGCCGATCGCGAAGGCCGTCGCGATCGAGTGGATCTTCGTCGCCGTCGCGGCGATCTCGGTGGTGATGACCGCGATCGCCTGGGTCGCCGGGCGGTTCTGGGCCGACGAGCTCGCGCATCCGCTCGACGCCGACGGGGAGCCCCGCGCGACGGACCGCAGCGCCTGACGCCCGCCCGTCGCCCCGGCGCCGCGCGGCTCAGAGCGGGCGGGCCGGCCAGCCGCGCTCGGCGGTGAACTGCGGGTCGCGCTCGCGCCGCATGTAGTCCTCGAAGCTCGCCGCCGACTGCTCGGCCCACTCGACCTGCTGCGCGTGCAGCCGCTCGAGCTCGATGTCGACCTGGTCGGGGAACTTGCGGGCGAGCGCGAGCGCGATCTGCCCGGCCGCGACCGCGTCGCCGCTCGCGTCGTGCGCGTCGAGCAGCTCGACGCCGTAGACCGCCGCGGTGTCGCCGAGCGTGCGCTTGCCCTTGCGGTAGCGGTCGACCGCCCGGTCGATGACGAGCGGATCGACGACCTGCGGGCCGAGCGCCGGCAGGTCGATGCCGTGCCGGCGGCACTCGGCGGCGAGCAGCGTGAGGTCGAACGGCGCGTTGTAGACGACGAGCGGCACGCCGTGGCGGCCGATCCAGTCGATCGCGGCGCGCACCTTCGCGACCACCTCGGCCGCCGGCTCGCCGTTCTCGCGGGCCATCTCGGTGGTGATGCCGTGCACCTCGGCCGCCGCCTCGGGGATCTCGACCCCCGGGTCGGCGAGCCAGTCGGTGCCGCGCTCGATCTCGCCGTCGGCCCCGAGCATCCCGACGAAGGCGGTGACGAGGCGCGCCTCGCGCGGGTCGGTGCCGGTGGTCTCGGTGTCGAAGACGGCGATGCGGTCGGTCCAGCTCACGGGATGCTCCTGCCGGTGGTCGGGGATGGTCGGCGCGCCGCTCAGGACGCGTCGTCGGGCCGGATGATCGAGATCGCGCTCGTCGCGGTGTCGACGAACTCCGGGTCGGCGATGTAGAGCCAGTAGAACTGCTTCGCGCCGAAGGTGAGCGTCACCTCGCCGTCCTCGCCGATCCTCGGGAACTCCTGCCCGCCGTGGAGGTCGAACAGCCGCGAGCCCGCGTCGAGCGGCAGGCTGATCGTCGCCGAGGTGGGCGTGTCGGCGAACGAGAAGGCGCAGAGGATGCGCTCGCGCCGGTCGCCGGAGTGCCGCTTCGAGGGCTGGCCGCGGTAGTCGCGCACGTAGGCGAGCACCGACTCGTGGTTCGTCTCGACGACCTCGAGCGACCCCATCCCGAACACCGGGTGCTGCCGGCGCAGCTGCAGCATGCCCCGCATCCAGTGCAGCAGCGAGCCCGACTGCGCCATCTGCGCCTCGACGTTGACGTGCCCGTAGTTGTAGACGAGCGACTGCACGACCGGCAGCTTGAGCTTGCCGGGGTCGGCGGTCGAGAAGCCCGCGTTGCGGTCGGGCGACCACTGCATCGGCGTGCGCGAGGCGTCGCGGTCGTCGAGCCAGATGTTGTCGCCCATGCCGATCTCGTCGCCGTAGTAGAGGATCGGCGAGCCCTTCAGCGAGAGCAGGATGGCGTTCGCGAGCTTGATCTCGTCGAGCGAGTTCTCGAGCAGCGGCGCGAGCCGACGGCGGATGCCGACGTTGATGCGCATCCGCGGGTCGTAGGCGTACCAGCCGTACATCGTCTGCCGGTAGTCCTCGTCGACCATCTCGAGCGTGAGCTCGTCGTGGTTGCGGAGGAACACGCCCCAGGCCGCGCCCTTCGGGATGTCGAGCTGGTCGCGGAGGATCTCCTCGAGCTCGCCCTTGAGCTGCGAGCGCAGCGCGTAGAAGATGCGCGGCATCGTCGGGAAGTCGAACGCCATGTGGCACTCCGGCTCCTCGTCGGTGCCGAAGTAGTCGACCACCTCGTGCGGCCACTGGTTCGCCTCGGCGAGCAGCACCCGGCCGGGGTACTCATCGTCGACCATCGCCCGCAGGCGCTGGATGAACTCGTGCGTCTCGGGCTCGGACTCGCCGGTGCCCTCCTCCGACTCGAACAGGTACGGGATCGCATCGAGCCGGCAGCCGTCGACGCCGAGGTCGAGCCAGAAGCGCACGATGTCGAACACCTCGCGCTGCACCGCCGGCGACTCGAAGTTGAGGTCGGGCTGGTGCGAGAAGAAGCGGTGGAAGAAGAACTGCCGGCGGATCGGGTCGAACGTCCAGTTCGACTCCTCGGTGTCGACGAAGATGATGCGGTAGTCCTGGTACTTCTCGTCGGTGTCGCTCCACACGTAGAAGTCGCCGTACGGGCCCTCCGGGTCCTCGCGCGAGGCCTGGAACCACTCGTGCTGGTCGGAGGTGTGGTTGATGACGATGTCGATGAGCACGCGCATGTTGCGGGCGTGGGCCTGCGTGACGAGCTCGCGGAAGTCGTCGATCGTGCCGTAGTCGGGCAGCACCTTGCGGTAGTCGGCGACGTCGTAGCCGCCGTCGCGAAGCGGCGACTCGAAGAACGGCGGCACCCAGATGACGTCGACGCCGAGCCACTGCAGGTAGTCGAGCTTCGAGATGAGGCCCTGGAAGTCGCCGATGCCGTCGCCGTTCGAGTCGGCGTACGAACCGACGAGCACTTCGTAGTACACCCCCCGCTGGTACCAGTGCTCGTCGCGCTGCAGGCCGGGAAGCATCATCGGGGCGCCGAAGCTCATCGGGGCGGCTCCTCTGTCGATTCGGGACGAGCTCGCGCTCGCCGGGGTCGTCTCGGGGGCACCGCGGCGCCCGGTCGGGGCGCGCGCGGCTCGTACACTGTTGCACGATGCGCCTCCACAACCCCCTCGAACGCGCCCTCGCCGACCGCCCGGTGCGGGTGCGCAGCCGCTCGCTCGCGGGGTCGTCGACCGTCGTGCGAGGGTACCCGGGCGCCACCGCCGACGCGCCGACGATCGTGCTCGTGCACGGCTTCCGCGGCACCCACCACGGCCTGCTGCCGGTGGTCGCCGCGATGCCCGAGGCGCGCTTCATCGCCCCCGACCTGCCCGGCTTCGGCGAGTCGGCGCCGCTGCCCGGCCGGCACTCGCTCGACGGCTACGCCGCGTGGCTGCGCGAGCTGCTCGACGCCGAGGATGCGGGGGCCGAGGCGATCGTGCTCGGCCACTCGTTCGGATCGCTCGTCGTGGCGCGGGATGCCGCGGCGCTCGGCGGGCGGCGCCTCGTGCTCGTGAACCCGATCGCCGAGAACGCCCTGCAGGGCCCCGATCGGCTGATGACCGGCATCGCGATCGCCTACTACCGGCTCGGGGCGGCGCTGCCGTCGCGGCTCGGCCGGGCGCTCCTCGGCGCGCCCCTCATCACCCGGGTGATGAGCGAGGTGATGGCGACGACCCGCGACCGGGCGCTGCGGGCGTGGATCCACGACCAGCACCGCCGGCACTTCTCGGAGTTCGCCTCGCGGCGGGTGCTGCTCGAGGCGTTCGAGGCGTCGGTGTCGGACGAGGTGCGCGCGCACGCCGCGGCGCTGCCGCCGGGCACCGTGCTCGTCGCGGGGGAGCGGGATGCGATCGCGACGCCCGTCGCCGCGCGCCGGCTCGCCGCGGCGGTGCCGGGATCGACCCTCCACCTGCTCGGCGGCGTCGGCCACCTCGCGCACTACGAGGCGCCGCTCGCGCTCGCCCGGGTGCTGCGCGAGCACCTCTGAGCGCCGCGGCCGGCGCGCGGCGCGATCCGGTCAGTCGGCGGCGAGGCCGAGGGCGCGCAGCGCCGCCGCGAGCGTCTCGCTCGTGCCGCCCTCGATGCGCAGGGCGGCATCGGCGTCGACGCGCGTGGGGCCGCGGTTGCAGACCGCGAGCGGCAGGCCGGCGCGGCGAGCCCGGTGCACGAGCCGCACCCCGGTGTTCACCGCCATCGACGAGCCCGCGACGAGCACCGCATCCGCCTCGTCGACGAGTCGCGCGGCCGCGGCGGTGTCGGCCGGCTCGACGTGCTGCCCGAACATCACGACCTGCGGCGCGAGCATCCCGCCGCAGGCGCGGCAGCGGGGGATGCGGAACTCGTCGACGAGCGCCGGCGGGATCTGCGCGTCGCCGTCGGGGTTCCCCTCGACCCCGTCGACGACGTGGGCGACGCGCGGATTGTCGTCGCGCATCCGCTGCAGCAGCGCCGCCCGCGGCTCGACCGAACCGCAGTCGACGCAGCGCACCGAGCGGAGGTGCCCGTGCAGCTCGACGACCCGGCGCGACCCGGCCTCGAGGTGCAGGCCGTCGATGTTCTGGGTGGCGACGCCGACGGCGAGGCCGGCGCGCTCGAGCTCGGCGATCGCGCGGTGGCCGGCGTTCGGGCGGGCGGCGTCGAAGCGCGGCCAGCCGATCGCGGCGCCGGCCCAGTAGCGGCGCCGCCGCTCGTCGGAGCCGGCGAACTCCTGCCAGGTCATCGGCGTGCGCACGGGGCGGCCGGGGGAGCGGTAATCGGGGATGCCGGAGTCGGTCGACAGGCCGGCGCCGGTGAGCACCGCCGTGCGGCGGCCGTCGAGGAACGCCGCGAGCGCCTCCCCATCGCGGTCGTGGTCGCCGGTCATCGCCTCGCCCCCTCGTCGTTCGTCCGCCGCCTCGGCGCGGCGGGGTCGGTCGTCCAGTCGGAGATCATCGCACGCGCGCTCCGGGGATCCGCACGAGGCGCGGCGGCGGTCAGCCGAGGAGCGCGTACAGGGCGACGGCGCTCGTGGCCGCGACGTTGAGCGAGTCGACGCTGTGCCGCATCGGGATGACGACGGTGCGATCGGCGGCCCGCAGCGCGCCCCGCGACAGGCCGTCGCCCTCGGTGCCGAGCAGCAGCGCGACCCGCTCGGGGCGCGAACCGGCGTAGTCGCGCAACGGCACCGCGCCCTCGTCGAGGGCGAGCGCGACCGTCTCGAACCCGGTCTCGGCGAACAGCTCGCGCGCCTCGGGCCAGGCGGGCAGCCGGGTCCACGGGATCTGCAGCACGGTGCCCATCGACACCCGCACGCTGCGACGGTAGAGCGGATCGGCGCACTCGGCGGTGACGAGCACCGCATCAGCGCCGAGGCCGGCGGCGTTCCGGAACGCCGCGCCGACGTTCGTGTGGTCGACGATGTCCTCGAGCACGAGCACCGTGCGGGCGCCGGCGAGCACCTCGCGCGGGTCGGGGAGCGCGGGCCGGTGCATCGCCGCGAGCACGCCCCGGTGCATCCGGTAGCCGGTGAGCTCGGCGAGCAGCGCCTCGTCGCCGACGAACACCGGCGTGCCGGGATGGTCGGCGAGGAGCGCCTCGGCCTGGGGGAGGAACTTGCGCTGCAGCAGCATCGACCGCGGCGAGTGCCCCGCCGCGAGCGCCCGGCGGACGACCTTCTCCGACTCGGCCATGTAGAGCCCGCCGGCCGGTTCGACGACGCGGCGCAGCGCCACGTCGGTGAGCCGGGCGTAGTCGTCGAGCCCGGGATGATCGAGGCTCGTGATCGGAATGACGCGCATCCCGGGATTCTCCCACGCCGTCGAAGGCCTGCCGGCACCCGGATGTCGCGGTGCCGCAATGCCTCAATGCCGGAATGCCGGAATGCCGGAATGCCGCAATGCCGCAATGCCGCAATGCCGCAAGATGCTGGTGCCCTCGGCATGACGCTGGTGCCAGGGCACCAGGGATTCCGCAGAGCGCCAGCGACTTCGGTGTGGGAGCGCATCGGCGTGGGAGCGCATAGGCGCGGGAGAGCATCGGCGCGGGCGGTGACGGCGGGGATCTCGGAGGGCGGGGCGGGTCGGGGCGGGTCGGGGCGGGGTCACGTGACCGTGAGGACGCGCTGGTCGGCGGCCTGCTCGAACAGCGGGCCCCAGTCGACGGGCGCCGGTCGGCGCGGACGGGTGGTTCTGAACAGCGCTCGGCAGGGTTCGGCGAACGCGGCGGCGCGGAAGGCGTCGCGGATCGCCGTGTCGAGCTCAGCCGCCTCGACGGTCGCCCGGTGGTTCCAGTGCACCGGCAGCAGCCCCGCTCGCAGCAGATCGGCGTCGCGCCCGTGCGCGCGCTCGACGAGCTCGGCGATGGTCGTGCCCTCGCGGTGCTGATCGTCGTACTTCGCCCGTCCGTCGGCCTCACCGACGACCCGCTGCCGCCGCCAGGTGAAGTCGTTGCGGGCGACGAACCGGCCGTGCTCGTCGACGACCTCGAGCTGGAGTTCGGGCGCGGGCAGCCCCAGCCGGTCGAACAGCACCCGGCTGCGGGACTCGAGGACGCTCTCGGCGAGCGGATCGGCGAAGTCGCGGACGAACTCGCGCTTGCGCAGCGCGTAGCCGGGCGTGCAGTCGAGATCGTCGCGCGGGAACCCGCGGCGCAGCGCCGCGTCGACGATGGGCACCGATTCCATCGGGTCGAGCCGGACGGCGAGGTCCCGCAGCGTCCGCCGGCCGCCGGTGTGCGCGAGGCCGTGGACGTGCACGAGCTCGCCGGGGTCGAGCGGTGCGGCGACGGCGTGCACCCACCTGCTGTCGGCCTTCGATCCGGAGCCAGGACGGATCACCGACACACGATCGAGGAGCCGCATCGGCACCGGCAGGCCGAGGAGCACCGCGGCGCTCCAGTGGCTGATCACCGTGCCGGGGCCGAGCAGCGGCGCGGTCACGGCGATGAGCGCGCCGTGGCGCTCCTCGGGCGTGGGGGCGGCGTCGTCATCGTCGGGCTGGAGGTAGGCGCCGGGCCGCAGCCGGACGAGCTCGCCCGCCTCGGCACGACGGTGCAGCTGCTTGGGGTCGCCGCCCCGGCGGGCGATCGCGGCGGCCGTGATGAGCGTGTGCATGGCGGCATCCAAGCGCCCGCGGCCCGGGCGCGCATCCCGTGACCGGCGTTCTGTGGATGGATGACCGCTCACAGCGCGTGCGCACGACGCCGCCGAGCCGCGCGGCACCCCGCGCGTCCGCAGCACCGCCGCGGAAGCACTTGGGTCCGCATCCGCGTCGCCCGCCCGACACCAGGCACCAGGGCGCTCCAGCTCGGTGTCGCTGGTGCCCCGGTGATCTCGCTGGCGCCGTAGCCCCAGGAACTACGGATCGCACCACCATCTCGGGAGGGCACCAGCGTCTTCGCAACCGGCCAGCGGCATGCGGAGGGAGGCGATGCGGGGGCGAGTCAGTCGGTGGGGGAGGAGGGCGCCTCCGGAGCGGTCGGTTCGGCGGGAGATGACGACATGGTCGAGGGGGACCGCTCAGCGGGAGCAGACGGCACGGCCGAGGGGGACGGGAGGGCGGCGCTACCAGCGGCGGCGGCGGTCTCAGCGGTAGCGGTGCCGGCGACGGAGGCGGTTCCAGCGGAGGCGGTAGCGGGAGGAGCACCCGCGCTGGCACCCGCGTCGGCGCGGAGCGGCACGGGATTCGGGTACTTCGGCGAGACGGCGTCGCCGCTCGAGACTCGGCGCAGGCGGCGGCCGAGCCAGGGCACGACGTGGGTGCGCGCCCAGACGAGGTCGTCGCGGCGGGCCTCGCGCCAGCGCTGCGGGCGCACGGGCTCCGGCGCCATCGGGGCGAGGGTGTGCGGCGCGCCGAGGGCGTCGAGCACGAGCCGGGCGACCTCGTGATGGCCGAGCGGGTTGAGGTGCAGGCGGTCGTCGGCCCACATCCGGGCGTCCTGGATCGACCTGCAGCCCCACTGGTCGGCGACCACGCAGCCGTGGCGGTCGGCGATCGCGCGCAGGTGGCAGTTGTAGACGGCGACGGTCGAGCGCACGTGCTTGAAGCCGCTCGAGAACCGCGTGTCGACGCCGGTGAGCACGACCACGGTCGCCCCGGTCGCTACGAGCCGCTCGACGGCGCGCTCGTAGCGCGCGGCGATCGCGTCGGCGTCGGCGCTCGGCCGGATGAGATCGTTGCCGCCGGCGCTGAACGTCACCAGGTCGGGCCGCAGCTCGATCGCGCGGTCGAGCTGCTCGGCGACGATGCGGTCGATGAGCCGGCCGCGGATCGCGAGGTTCGCGTACGCGAAGTCGTCGGTGCCGAGGGCGAGCTGCTCGGCGACCCGATCGGCCCAGCCCCGCACGCCGTTCGGCGCGTCGGGGTCGGGGTCGCCGACGCCCTCGGTGAACGAGTCGCCGAGCGCGACGAAGCGGCGCCAGGGATGCGCGGGCGCGCCGAGCGCGGGAGCGGGCGCCGGTTCCGAGCCAAGCGAGCGGGGCGGGTCGGCGATCGCGTCGCTCCCGGAGATCCCGGTGCCGTCGGCGCTCCGGGCGGTCGCGGTGCGGTCGGGGTCGTGCGTGGTCATGCGCGGGGGCTCCTGCATCGGCGGATGGGCGGGCCGGCGCCGATGCGGACCCGCCCGGCGCGGCTGAGCATCCGAGCGTAGACCCGCGGCCTCGCATCCCGCCACGGGGGACAGCCCGAGAGATTCCGGAGGCTGCGGCTCCGCGACCGACGGGCCCGGCCCCGGGGCGGCGACGAGGAGGCTGTCGGCGGGCGGGGCTACCGTAGAGGCATGGCCACCACCGACCCCCGAGAACTGCTCGACGACGACCTGCTCGCCGTCTTCCGCGACCGCGCCGCGAAGCTCGACGCGGCGAACGAGTTCCCCGTCGACGACCTCGACGACCTGCGCGAGCTCGGCTACCTCACGCTGCTCGCCCCGCGCGAGCTCGGCGGCGGCGGATTGACGCTCGAGCAGGTCGCGCGGCTGCAGATGCGGCTCGCGACGGCGGCCCCCGCGACGGCCCTCGCGGTGAACATGCACCTCATCACCACCGGCGTCGTGCGGGTGCTGCGCGAGCGCGGCGACGAGTCGATCGACTGGATCGCCCGCGAGGCGGTCGCCGGCGAGGTGATCGCGCTCGCGATCTCCGAGACCGGCAACGACGCCGTCACCTTCGACTCGACGGTCACCGCGGTGCCCGACGGCGAGGGCGGCTACACCTTCACCGGCACGAAGATCTTCACCACCCTCTCGCCGGTGTGGACCCGGCTGTGGATCTTCGGCCGCGACGACTCCGGCGACGAGCCGAGGCTCGTGCACGCGATGCTCCACCGCACCGACGAGGGCATCCGCATCCACGACGACTGGGACACCGTCGGCATGCGCCCGACCCAGTCGTGCACCACCTCGCTCGAGGGCGTGCACGTCGCCGCCGACCGCGTCATCGGGTACTCGCCGGTCGGCCCGAACGGCGCGCCGCTCGTGTTCGGCATCTTCGCGAACTTCCTGCTGCTCATCGGCGCCTGCTACATCGGCATCGGCGACCGCGCCGTCGAGCTCGCCGTCGAGGCGGCGCACGGCCGCACGAGCCGCGTCGCCGGGGGAGCGCCGTACGCCGACGACCCCGCGATCCGCGACATCGTCGCCCGCATGGGGATGCGCCAGCTCGCCGCCCGCACGTTCGTCGAGTCGGTCGCGCGCGACGTCGACGAGGTCGCCGACCACGGCACCGGCTGGTTCCCGCGCTTCACCGTCGCGAAGCACGACGGCACCCGCGCCGCCCGCGAGACCGTCGCCGACGCGCTCGAGGTCGTCGGCGGCTCGGCGTTCCGCTCGCAGTCGGAGCTCGGCCGCCTCTACCGCGACGTCGCCGCGAGCGTCTTCCACCCCTCGCAGGACCGCGTCGTCCGCAGCGGCGTCGCCGGCTGGCTGCTCGGCCCGACCACCGCCCAGAAGGAGGCGACCGGCACGGATGACTGAGCCCGCCCGCATCCCGGACGGGCGCCAGGTCGGCACCTACGCCGCCGAGCACCTCTCGCCGGCGTTCCCGCGGCGCGCGCCGTGGGGCACCGCCGGAAGCCTGCGCGCCTGGCAGCAGGAGGCGATCGAGCAGTACTTCGCGGCGTCGCCGCGCGACTTCCTCGCCTCGGCGACCCCCGGCGCCGGCAAGACGACGTTCGCGCTGCGCCTCGCCGCCGAGCTCCTGCACCGCCGCGAGGTGAACCGCGTCATCGTCGTCGCCCCCACCGACCACCTGAAGACCCAGTGGGCGGCCGCGGCGGCGCGCGTCGGCATCAAGCTCGACCCGCGGTTCTCGAACGCGCAGCGCACCTTCGCCACCCGCGAGTACCACGGCGTCGCCGTCACC
>JAAYAS010000140.1 GCA_012719255.1 Microbacteriaceae bacterium
CCGCCCTTGACGACCTTCGACACGCGGTTGATGGTGACGACGCGCTCGAGGAACTCGTCGCGACCCTCGTCGCGGCCGCCGCGGCCGCCACGGCCGCCGTCGCGACCGCGGCCGCCACGGCCGCCGTCGCGCTGCTGACGATCGCGGTTGCCGCCGCGGCGGTCGGCGCCGCGGTCCTCGTGGGCCGACTGGCTCGACGCGGCGGTCTCGACCGGGGCGTCCGACATGTTCTCGGTGTTCTCGATCTTCTCGCTCACAGGTTCAGCCCTGCCTCTCGTGCTCCATCGGCGATGGCCGCGACGCGGCCGGCGTACTTGTTGCCGCCGCGGTCGAAGACGACCGTCTCGACGCCGGCGAGCTTGGCCCGCTCGGCGACGAGCTCGCCGACGCGGCGCGCCTTGGCGGTCTTGTCGCCCTCGTGCTCGCGCAGCTCGGCCTCCATGGTCGATGCCGACGCGACGGTGTGGCCCTTCGCGTCGTCGATGACCTGGACGAACACGTGACGCGCGGAGCGGGTCACGACGAGACGGGGACGCTCGGCGGTGCCGACGATCTTCTTGCGCAGGCGCGCGTGGCGACGATCGCGGGCGGCCGACTTGGACTTCACAGCCATGCTTACTTACCAGCCTTTCCGGCCTTGCGGCGGACCTGCTCGCCCGCGTAGCGGATGCCCTTGCCCTTGTACGGCTCCGGCGGACGGATCTTGCGGATGTTCGCGGCGACCTCGCCGACGAGCTGCTTGTCGATGCCCTCGACGGTGATCTTCGCGCCCTCGACCTTGAACTGGATGCCCTCCGGCGGGTCGAACGCGACGGGGTGCGAGAAGCCGAGCGCGAACTCGAGCCCGCGGCCCTTCGCGGCGACGCGGTACCCGGTGCCGACGACCTCGAGGCCCTTCGAGTAGCCCTCGGTGACGCCGATGATGTTGTTGAAGATCAGGGTGCGGGTGAGGCCGTGGAGCGAGCGCGACTCGCGCTCGTCGTCGGGACGGGTGACGAGCACCTGACCGTCCTCGACCTTGGCCTCGATGGGGGCGGCGACGGTGAGCTTCAGCTCGCCCTTCGGGCCCTTGACGGTGACCTCCGCGCCGTCGACCTTGACGTCGACGCCGGCGGGGATCTCAATGGGGAGACGACCAATACGCGACATGTTCGATCACCACACGTAGGCGAGGACTTCCCCGCCCACGCCCTTCTGCTCGGCCTCGCGGTCGGTCAGCAGACCGGAGGAAGTGGACATGATGGCGATGCCGAGGCCGCCGAACACGCTCGGCAGCTCGGTCGAGCGGGCGTAGACGCGCAGGCCCGGCTTCGAGACGCGCTTGATGCCGGTGATGGCGGCGCGGCGGTCGGCGCCGAACTTCAGCGACATGCTGAGGGTCTCGCCCACGCGGGCGGCCTCGGTCGACCAGTCGGCGATGTAGCCCTCGCGCTTGAGGATCTCGGCGATGTTCTTCTTCAGCTTCGAGCTCGGCATCGACACGGTGTCGTGGTGCGCGCTGCTCGCGTTGCGCAGACGGCTGAGCATGTCTGCGACGGGATCGGTCATGGTCATGACGCGGTCATTTCCTTTCGCCTGGTTTCGGCGCCCGGTTCACCGAGCGCCGACCTGTGGTGGTGCCCGCCGGCGGTCGCCGGCGGGCTTGGGGGGACGTTCTAGTCGGCGAGGCCGGCGTGGAACGGGAAGCCGAGCGCGCGGAGCAGCGCACGGCCCTGGTCGTCGTCCTGCGCGGTGGTCACCACGGTGATGTCCATACCGCGCGCGCGGTCGATCTTGTCGGGGTCGATCTCGTGGAACATGAGCTGCTCGGTGAGACCGAAGGTGTAGTTGCCCTGGCCGTCGAACTGCTTGTCCGACAGACCGCGGAAGTCGCGGATGCGGGGCAGCGCGAGCGAGAGCAGGCGGTCGAGGAACTCCCACATGCGGTCGCCGCGGAGGGTGACGTGGGCGCCGATCGGCTGGCCCTCGCGGAGCTTGAACTGCGCGATCGACTTGCGGGCCTTCGTCACCTTCGGCTTCTGGCCGGTGATGAGGGTGAGGTCGTTGACCGCGCCGTCGATGAGCTTGCCGTCACGGGCGGCGTCGCCGACACCCATGTTCACGACGATCTTCACCAGGCCGGGGACCTGGTTGATGTTGCCGAGGCCGAGCTCCTCCTGGAGCTTGGTCTTGAGCTCGTCGCGGTACTTCGTCTTGAGTCGGGGCTGGATTTTGCCAGCCGCCGCAGCGATGTCGGTCATGCGCTACTCGGTGTCCTTCTTCTCGGCCTTGGCGGCCTTCTTGTCGGTCTTCTTGTCGCCCTTCTTCGCGGCCTTCGCGTCGGCGGCGCGGCGCGAGGGCTTGAAGTAGCGGGTGCGGACGGTCGTGGTGACGCCGTCCTTCTCGACCTGCTCGACCTTGATGCCGACGCGCGCGGCGCGACCGGTCTCGGGGTCGACGAGCGCGACGTTCGACACGTGGATCGGGGCCTCGACGGTCTCGATGCCGCCGGTCTGCGAGCCGCGCTGCGTCTGGCCGGTGCGGGTGTGCTTCGTGGCGTAGTTGACGCCCTCGACGATGACGCGGCCCTCGTCGACGAGCACCTCGAGCACCTTGCCCTGCTTGCCGCGGTCGCCGCCGCGGTCCTGCGGCGCCGGTGATGACCTCGACGAGGTCGCCCTTGCGGATGTTCGCCATGGTTAGAGCACCTCCGGAGCGAGCGAAACGATCTTCATGAACTTCTTGTCGCGCAGCTCGCGGCCCACGGGGCCGAAGATGCGCGTGCCGCGCGGCTCGCCGTCGGCCTTGAGGATCACGGCGGCATTCTCGTCGCAGCGGATGTACGAACCGTCGGGGCGACGACGCTCCTTGGCGGTC
>JAAYAS010000141.1 GCA_012719255.1 Microbacteriaceae bacterium
GAACGCCTACTTCTCGAGGAGCACGACCTATGACCGCTGAGCCGGCGACCACGCAGCCGACCGCCGCCGCGAAGGCCGCGGCGGGCGGCGGCTCCGCGCTGCGCGGCCGCGCGCGCCGCCGCGCAGCGATGGCGCCGGGGCAGCGGCCGGCGCCGGTGGCGAACGCGGTGATCATGGTCGTGCTCGTCGTGGCGACGCTGCTCACGCTCTTCCCGTTCGTGCTCGCGCTGCTCGCCGCGTTCACGCCGCGGCAGCAGTTCGTGCGCGAGGGTCTCACGCTGCCGCTGCCGCCGTCGCTGGAGAACTTCGCGGCGCTCGGCGAGACGCGGGTCGACTTCACGCAGGCGTTCTGGGTGACCGTCGCGGTGGTCGTCGTGGTCGCGGCCGGGCAGCTGCTGTTCTCGGTGACCGCGGCGTACGCGTTCGCGCGGATGCGCTTCCCCGGCCGCGAGCTGTGGTTCTGGGTGGTGCTCGCGACGCTGATGGTGCCGCAGGCGGTGACGGTGATCCCGCTCTACGTGCTGTTCGCGCAGATCGGGCTGCCGGGCACGTTCCTCGGCCTCGTGCTGCCGTACCTGCTCGGCTCGCCGTACGCGGTGTTCCTGCTGCGCGAGCAGTTCCGGCAGATCCCGGAGGAGCTCATCGACGCGATGCGGATGGACGGGGGCGGCACCCTGCGCATCCTCTTCGGCCTCGTGGTGCCGCTGTCGCGGCCGACGCTCGTGACGCTGCTGCTCATCACCGTGGTGACGCACTGGAACAACTTCATGTGGCCGCTGATGATCGGCCGCAACCGCATCCACGTGCTCACGACGGCGGCGGCGTCGCTGAACGAGCGGTTCGCGAACACGACGACGCTCGTGATGGCCGCGGCGGTGGCGGCGATGCTGCCGCTCATCGTGCTCTTCGCGATCTTCCAGCGGCAGATCGTGCGCTCGATCCGCATCACCGGCTTCCGCTGACCCGCCGGCGGCCGGCCTGCCGGCCTCCTCAGCGCGCCGACCGCCGGTCGGCCGCTCGGGGCCGCGGCGGGCGCATCCGCGCGCCGATGCGATCCATGAACGCGCATTCATATGAATAGGGATGCACTCGGCGGGGCGCTCAGGATTTTGCGAGAATGGCGGGTATTCGATGCGCCGTCATAAGTTGCGGGCGCATGCGAACCACCCCTCACGACACGGAAGCAGGACCCACATGAAGCTCCGCCGATTCACCGCTCTCGCGGCCGCGGGGGCGGCCGCGCTGCTCGCGCTCACCGGGTGCGCGGGCGGGGGCTCGCCCGCCGCCACCGACGGCGCCGCCGCCGATGGCGGGATCAGCGGCGACATCACCCTCCGCCTCTGGGACGAGCAGGTCGCGAAGGCCTACGAGGAGTCGCTCGCGGCGTTCTCGGAGCAGCACCCCGACGTGAACGTCGAGATCAACGTCGTGCCCTGGGCCGACTACTTCACCACGCTGCGCCAGGAGGTCGGCACCGGCGGCGGCGACGACCTGTTCTGGCTCAACGGCGCGAACGTCGACGACTACGTCGACTCGCAGAACATCCTGAGCATCGACGAGCTGCTCGGCGACGACGCGAAGGACGCGTGGGACGCCTCGGCGGTCGAGCAGTACACCCGCGACGGCGTGCTCTACGGCGTGCCCCAGCTCACCGACGGCGGCTCGGCGCTCTTCGTCAACGAGGAGCTCCTCGCCGAGGCCGGCGTCACCGCCGAGGAGCTCTCGAACGCGACCTGGAGCCCCGACCCCGCCGAGGACACGCTGCTGCCGCTGCTGCAGAAGCTCACCGTCGACGAGAACGGCAACGACGCGACCTCGCCCGACTTCGACCCGAACCGCATCGCGAGCTACGGCTTCAACGCCGCGCTCGACCTGCAGAACGTGCAGCTGCCGTTCATCGGCTCGAACGGCGGCACCTACCAGACGCCCGAGGGCGAGATGACGTTCACCGACGAGAAGACCGTCGAGGCGTACGAGTACCTCGTCGCCCTCGTGAACGAGCACCACGTCGCGCCGCCCGCCGAGGCGACGAAC
>JAAYAS010000013.1 GCA_012719255.1 Microbacteriaceae bacterium
CACGAGGCCGGTCGCCGCGCCGGCGAAGCCGACGACGAGCGCGGCGCCGACGAGGCCGTAGAACCACGGCGTGCGGCGGAGCAGGCCCGATTCGCGGATCACCTGGGAGAGCTGGGTGTAGGCGCGCGCGACCGAGGGGAAGTCGTCGGTGCGGGCGTAGGTCTGGCGGAGGGGTCCGAGAGTGCCGGAGAGCCCGGCGAGGGATGCGGAGATGAAGACGCCGTTCGTCGGCCGGGCCGCAGCGGGGTGCCGCCCGGGATGCGCGGGCGGCGGATGCCGATCGCTCCGGCTCACGCTACGCGACGCGGCCGGTCGCCGTTCACGGCCGATTCGCGAGCGGGCGTGCGTTCGCCGCGAGGGGAGCGGGTTTCCCGGTCCTCACCGGGCGCGGTCGCGGGCGCCGACGACGGTTCTGCATGACGCCGGGAGTCGCATGCTGAGCGGGCGCGACGCCGCCGGTGGGAGACTGACCCGCATGACCGAGCTGCGCATCCCCACCCTCGACGAACTCCGCGACCGACGCAGCGAGAAGTGGCGCGCGCATCCCGACGACGTGCTGCCGATGTTCATCGCCGAGATGGACTTCGCGCTCGCCCCCGCCGTGCGCGAGGCGCTCGCCGAGGCGGTCGCGGCCGGCGACACCGGCTACATCCACGGCCCCGACCGCTCGGTGTTCGCGGCGTTCGCCGACTTCGCCGCCGACCGCTGGGGCTGGCGCCCCGACCCGGCGCGCATGGAGCGCTCGGCCGACGTCGGCGTCGTCATCGTCGAGACGCTGCGCCGCGTCATCGAGCCCGGCGACGGCGTGATCATCATGCCGCCGGTGTATCCGCCGTTCTGGCCGAACACCGAGGAGGCCGGCGGCCGCGTCGTCGAGGTGCCGTTCGTCGCGACCGACGACGGCCGCGGGCACCGGATGGACCTCGCCGGCGTCGAGCGCGCCCTCGCCTCGGGCGAGGCCCGCGCGGTGCTGCTCTGCAACCCGCACAACCCGCTCGGCGTCGTGCACACCCGCGCCGAGCTCGCCGAGCTCGCCGAGATCGTCGAGCGGCACGGCGGCGCGGTCGTCAGCGACGAGATCCACGCGCCGCTCGTGCACTCGGGCGTCGGGTTCACCCCCTACCTCGACGTGTCGGACGCCGCCCGCGCCCACGGCATCGCCGCGGTGTCGGGGAGCAAGGCCTTCAACCTCGCCGGCCTGAAGTGGGCGGCGTTCGTCGCCGCCTCGGAGCGCACCGACGCGGTGCTGAAGTCGCTGCCGACCTCGGTCGGCTACCGCGGCGGCCTGTTCGGCGAGCTCGCGAACCGCGCGGCGTTCGAGGATGCGCGGGGCTGGCTCGACGAGGTGCGCGCGGCCGTCGAGCGGAACTTCGCGCTGCTGCGCCGGCTCGTCGACGAGCTGCTGCCCGGCTGCGCCGTGCATCCGGCGGCCGCCGGCTACCTCGCCTGGCTCGACCTGCGCGCGCTCGAATGGGGCGACGACCCCGCCGCCGTCGCGCTCGAGCGGGCCCGCGTCGCGCTCTCGAACGGCCCGGCCTTCGGCGCCGAGGGCCGCGGCTTCGCCCGCATGAACCTCGCCTGCGCGCCCGAGCTCGTCGAGGAGGCGGTGCGGCGCATCGCCGCGGCCCGCTGAGCGGGCGTCCGCGCGCCGCCGCATCCGGCGCCGCGCCCGTTCTCGGGCGGCGTTCGTAGGCTGGGGCGCATGACGCACGACGCCATCGGATTCGGGACCTGGCCCTTCCAGGGCGACGACGCGGAGCGCGCCGTCGCCACCGCCGTCGAGGCCGGCTACCGGCTCATCGACACCGCGACGAAGTATGGCAACGAGGCGGCCGTCGGCCGGGGCCTGCGCGCGAGCGGCGTCGACCTGCGCGAGCTGCGCATCCAGACGAAGCTGCGCGGCGACGACCACGGCGACGTGCGCGGCGCGCTCGGCCGCAGCCTCGAGGCGCTCGGCGTCGACGCGCTCGACGCCTGGCTCATCCACTGGCCGCTGCCGATGCTCGGCCGCTACCCGGAGGCGTGGGCCGAGATGGTGCGCCTGCGCGAGGAGGGCCTCGTGCGCGAGATCGGCGTGTCGAACTTCCTGCCCGAGCACCTCGACGCGCTCGAGCGCGCCACCGGGGTGCGGCCGGCGGTGAACCAGATCCAGTGCGATCCGACGATCGCGCGCGGCGGGCTGCGCGACGAGCTGCGGGCGCGGGGCATCGGCGTGCAGGCGTGGTCGCCGCTCGGCCGCGGCGGCGAGGTGCTGCGCGCCGAACCGGTGCTGCGCATCGCGGCGGCGCGCGGGCTGACGCCCGCCGAGGTCGTGCTCGCCTGGCACGGCACCCTCGGCATCGTGCCGATCGCGCGCTCGGCGGATGCGGCCCGGCAGCGGCAGAACCTCGCGGCGGTCGCGCTGCGGCTCGACGCCGACGAGCTCGCCGTGCTCGCGGGGCTGCCGCAGCGCGGGCTCGGCGACTTCGACCCGCGCCTCCGCGACGAGCGCTGACCGCGGCGGCGCGGCGGTGCCGGCCGCGCGCCGCCCGCGCTACGGGATGCGGATGAGCTTCTTGTTCGCGAACTCGTGGATGCCGAACGAGCCGAGCTCCCGGCCGATGCCCGACGCCTTCACCCCGCCGAACGGCAGCTCGGGGGAGGAGCGGCTCACGCTGTTGATCCACACCATGCCGGTGTCGAGGCGGTCGGCGAGCCGCTTCGCGCGCTCGACGTCGCCGCTGAACACCGCCGCCGACAGGCCGAAGCGGGTGTCGTTCGCGAGCGCGACCGCCGCATCCTCGTCGACGACCCGGTGCACGGCCGCCGCCGGGCCGAACAGCTCCTCGCCGTAGGCGACCATGTCGGGGGTGATGCCCGAGAGGATCGTCGCCGGGTAGAAGGCGCCCGGCGCGTCGTCGATCTCGGCGCCGAGGTGCACGGTCGCGCCCTTCGCGACGGCGTCGTCGACCTGGGCGCGCAGCTCGTCGCGGGCGGCGAGCGACGAGAGCGGGCCGAGCCGCGTCGCCTCGTCGCGCGGGTCGCCGGTGGTCCACCCCGCCGCCTCGGCGACGTACTTCTCGAGGAACTCGTCGTAGACCGAGTCGAGCACGATCACGCGCTTCGCCGAGGTGCACGCCTGGCCGGTGTTGAAGAACCGGCCCGCGGCGGCGCCGGCGGCCGCGGCGTCGAGGTCGGCGTCGTCGAGCACGATCAGCGCGTCCGAGCCGCCGAGCTCGAGCACGACCTTCTTCATGTGCCGCCCCGCGACCTCGGCGACGGCGGCGCCCGCGCCCTCCGAGCCGGTGAGCGAGACGCCGTGCACGCGCGGGTCGGCGATGAGCCGGGCGATCTGCGCGTTGTCGGCGCGCAGGTCGATGTAGGCGTCGTGCGGCAGCCCCGCCTCGTGGAACGCGGCGGCGATCGCGGCGGCCGACTGCGGGCAGCTGCGGGCGTGCTTGAGCAGCACGGTGTTGCCGAGCACGAGGTTCGGCGCGGCGAAGCGGGCGACCTGGTAGTAGGGGAAGTTCCACGGCATGATGCCGATGAGCGCGCCCACCGGTTCGGTCTTCACCACCGCGGTGCCGCTGCCGGCGACCTCGATCTCCTCGTCGGCGAGGAACTCGGCGGCGTGCTCGGCGTAGTACTCGAAGATGCGCGCGGCGAGATCGACCTCGACGCGGGCCTGCGCGATCGGCTTGCCCATCTCGAGGGTGAGCAGCTCGGCGAGCGGCTCGGTGCGCTCGCGCAGCACTGCGCCGATGCGGGTGGCGACGGCGGCGCGGTCGGCGAGCTCGCGGCGGCGCCAGCGGCCGAACTCGGCGTCGGCCCGGTCGAGGGCCTCGTCGACCTCGGCGTCGGTCGCGTGCGCGAATTCGGCGACCGTCTCGCCGGTCGCGGGGTTGACGGATGCGTAGCGTCGCATGGCGGGGCTCCTTCGCGCCGGCGCCGGCCTCGTCGCCGGCCCCGGCCGGTCGGTGCGCGTCGTCGTCGACGCGCTCGGGCGGGATGCTGCCGCCGACGGTAGCGCGCGCGGATCCGAGCCGGATGGACGGGCCGGGCGGGGCCGGGAGCGGCCCGATCCCGGCGGCTGCACAGCGGCGTCCCAGGTTCATCCCTAGAATAATGAAGACCGTTCGTCAATGCGCCCCCGCGCGACGACCGTCCCGACCCGGGACGCGAAGATGCGCACCGAGTCGGCATCGCGACGAGGCGACGGACGTGTCGGCCCATTCAGCTAAGGAGCATTCAGCAAATGACCCAGTTCAGCGTCATCAACCCCGCGACCCAGGAGGTCGTGAAGAGCTACGACGCCGCGACCGACGAGCAGATCGAGCAGGCGCTCGCATCGGCCCAGAAGACCTACACCGAATGGGCCCGCACCACCACCGTCGCCGAGCGCGCCGCGCTCGCGCAGCGCCTCGCCGAGCTGTTCGACGAGCGCAAGGACGAGCTCGGCGAGATCATCAACCGCGAGATGGGCAAGCCCCTCGAGCAGGCGGTCGGCGAGGCCGAGTTCTCGGGCGCCATCGTGAAGGCGTTCGCCGACAACGCCGAGAAGTGGCTCGCCGACGAGGAGATCGAGGTCGAGGACGGCCTGCGCTCGTTCGTGCGCCACCAGGGCCTCGGCGTGATCCTCGGCATCATGCCGTGGAACTACCCCTACTACCAGGTCGCCCGCTTCGCGGCGCCGAACATCATCCTCGGCAACACCGTCATCCTCAAGCACGCGAGCCAGTGCCCCGAGTCGGCGCTCGCGCTCGAGCAGCTCTTCCTCGACGCCGGCTTCCCCGAGGGCGCGTACGTGAACGTGTTCGCCTCGCACGACCAGCTGTCGACGATGATCGCCGACGACCGCGTGCAGGGCGTCTCGCTCACCGGTTCGGAGCGCGCCGGCGCGATCGTCGCCGAGCAGGCCGGCCGCGCGCTGAAGAAGTGCGTGCTCGAGCTCGGCGGCAGCGACGTGTTCTACGTCACCGACGACGTCGCCGACCTCGACGCCGCGGTGGAGTACGCCGTGGGCGGTCGCATGGAGAACACCGGCCAGGCCTGCAACGGCTCGAAGCGCATCGTCGTCGCCGACAAGGTCTTCGACGCGTTCGCCGAGAAGTTCAACGCCGCGATCAACGGCCAGTCGTACGAGTCGGGCGACTTCGGCCCGATGTCGAGCGACGGCGCGACCAAGACGCTCACCGAGCAGGTCGGCAAGGCGATCGAGCAGGGCGCCGAGGTGCTCGTCGGCAACAACGAGCCGCAGGGCAACGTCTACACCCCGACCGTCCTCGGCGGCATCACGCCGACCATGGACGTCCACAGCGAGGAGCTCTTCGGCCCCGTCGCGCAGCTCTACAAGGTGTCGAGCGACGACGAGGCGATCGAGCTCGCGAACTCGTCGCCGTACGGCCTCGGCTCGGTCGTCATGTGCGACGACCTCGAGCGCGCCGAGAAGATCGGCGACCGCCTCGACGTCGGCATGGTGTTCATCAACGCCTCGGGCCTCGAGGGCGCCGACGTGCCCTTCGGCGGCGTGAAGAAGTCGGGCTACGGCCGCGAGCTCGGCAAGGGCGGCATGCTCGAGTTCGCGAACAAGAAGCTGTTCCGCTTCGCGGAGTAGGGCAGGACTCGCACTCACGACCGAGGGCCCCGTCGCGCATCGTGCGCGGCGGGGCCCTCGTCGTTCGGGATGCGCGGGGCCGGCCGGGTGCCGCCGGCCGGCCCCGCGCTACTCGCCCCGCTCGAGGATGCACCTGATCGCCTCGAGCGCGCGCGGCATGCCCTCCTGCGCGGCGCGGATGCGGAGCTCGAGCTGCTCCTGC
>JAAYAS010000142.1 GCA_012719255.1 Microbacteriaceae bacterium
CGAGGAGACGCAGGCCGTCGACACCGGCGTGGACGCCGGCGCCGACGCCGGCGACGACGCCCAGGCCGACACGAGCGGCGGCCTCGCGGGCGACTGGAGCGTCACCGTCGACGGCACCGCCGTCGACATGCCCGACGCCGTGGCCACCTGCGCCGAGCACGACGGCACCCTCGCGATCTCGATCGCCGCGCCGTCGGCCGACGCGCAGCAGGCGATCGGCGCGACGCTGAAGGTCGGCGAGCCGCTCACCGTGCAGACCGTCGCCCTCGTCGACGCCGACGGTTCGGCGCTCGCCTACGCCGAGGGCGCGGACACCGGCTCGGCGACCGCGACGCAGGACGGCACCGTCTACACGGTCTCGGGCGAGGCGATGGCGACCGACCTCGACAACCCCACCTCGGTGACGACGAAGTCGTTCGAGCTCGTGGTCGACTGCGGCTGATCCCCGCGGTCCGAAGCTTCGGCGACGGGGCGAGCGCGGTGCACCGCGCTCGCCCCGTTCTCGTCGCACCGGATGCGCACCGGATGCGCGGGACGGGCTCCCGGGTCGCGGGACGCGGGCCCGTCCCGTCGCCCCGTCACCGGGCGTTTCCCCGCCCGGTCGATACTCGGGGCATGTCGCACCACCCCGATCGCCCGGCGGCGCAGCGCCCGGGCCGGTTCCCCTGGGACGTCGCACTGCCGCTCGGCGGCGCGCTGCTCGCCTTCGCCGCATTCGGCTGGGTGCTCGTTCCCGTGCTCGACGTGTTCGCGGCGATGGCGCTCGGCTCGTGGACCGCGCCGCGGGAGGCGTCGCTGCCGGCCGATCCCGGCACGCTCTGGACGCTCGCGGGCCTCGGCACCGGCGCGGGCGCCGCGGCCGTCTGGCGCGCGCAGCGGTGCGGACCGGGCGCCGGTGCGGGGCTCGCGTTCGGCGCGGGCGTGCTCGGCATCGGCGTCGGGATGCTCGTGGGCGCTGGCCGCTGGGTCGAGCTCGGGCCGCTCGCCGACCGGCAGGACGCGAGCTCGAGCGGCCTCCTCGAGCTCGCGCCGCTGCTGCTGCCGGCGGTGCTCATCGTGCTCGGCGCGCTGCCGCTCGTCGTCGAGCTCGCGAACGGGGCCCGGCGCCGACGCCGGGCCGAGGCCGCCGGCCCCGCAGCGCCCGCGCCCGCCCCGATCGCCCGGGCGACCGCCGAGGGCCGGGTCGAGGCGTTCGAGTTCGCCAAGCGCTGGCAGGGCAACAACCCCGAGTTCCGCGTCGCCGTCGCCTTCGACCTGCCCGGCGGCGGCGCCGAGTGGCACGACGCGACGCGCACCGTCCGCGCGACGGGCCGCGTCCTCACCCCGCCGATGCACGGCCCCGCCGTCGGCATGCCGATCCGCGTGCACTACGACCCGGCCGATCCGAGCGACGTCGTGCTCGAGTTCGACGAGGGCCTCGACTTCGTGTTCGACACTCGCTACGACAGCTGAGCCGCGCCCCGCATCCGGCGCCGGTCGCATCCCGGCCGCGGCCGTGCGAGCATGGCCGCGTGGCCGAACTCAACGCCGACGCGCGGCGGGTGCGCGAGCTCTGCGAGCGGATGGGGGCGCTCGCCGTCGCCGGCGACCCCCGCTGGCGCCGGCTGCTCGCGAAGGCGCGGCGCATCGCCGACCGCATCGACGAGCCGTTCTCGCGCGACGACGCCGCCTCGCGCCTCGGCCTGCTCGCGAGCCGCGCCGCGATCGTCGACGGCGACGCCGCGGCGGCCGCCGACCACCTGCGCGCCGCGCTCGCCGCGGTCGACCGGCAGCGCGGCCGGGTCGGCGCCGACGGGCAGCGGCGCCTCGACGACCACGAGTGGACCATGCGCTTCAACCTCGCGCAGCTGCGGCAGGCGCTCGACGAGCTGCCGGCCGCCGAGCGCGAGCTCGCGCGCTGCGATGCGCTCGCGCCGAGCGCCGACGATCCGGCCGCGCGCACGCGCGCGACGCTCGTGCAGCGCGCGGCGGGCGAGCTCGGCGCGCAGCGGCTGCCCGAGGCGATGGCCGCCTACGGGGATGCGGTGGCGCGGTTCCGGCGCGAGGCGCCCGCCCAGCTCGGGGTGCCGCTGCTCGGGCTCGCGCAGGCGCGGCTGCTCGCGGGCGCGTTCGAC
>JAAYAS010000143.1 GCA_012719255.1 Microbacteriaceae bacterium
GAGCCGCCGGCCCCGCGCTCCGCGCCCCGGTCGACGGCGCCGCCCGGCCGCGGCACCTCGCCGCCGGGCAGGTCGATCGGCCCGGTCGGCAGCCCCTTGCGGCGGCGCTCGGCGCGCTCGGCCTCGAAAATCGTGCCGATCGGCCCGGTCGGCGCCGAGCCGGCCTCGGCGGGCGGCACGATCTCGCCGCGGTCGTGCAGCTCCTGCAGCGCCGACTTCTCGCCGAGCGGCCGGTCGGGGAGGAACAGCGAGAGCAGCAGCGCCGCGACGAGCACCGCCACCCCGAACCAGTAGGCGAGCGTCATCGACTCGTTGAACGCCCAGAGGAACGGCGCGACGAGCCGGTCGTCGGCGCCCTGCAGGAAGCTCGTGTCGCCGTTGAGCGCGAGCGCCGCGCGCTCGGCGGGGCCCTGCACGAGCTCGAGGATGCGGGCGTTCGCCGGCGCGCCCTGCACGGCGCGGTCGGCGACGGCGGCCGACACGTCGCGGGCGATCGCCGGCTGCGCGAGCCCCTGCGGGATCGTCTGCAGCAGGGTGCCGAACAGCATCGAGAAGGTGATCCCGGTGCCGAGCGTGCCGCCGATCTGGCGGAAGAACGCGGATGCGGCGGTCGCGACGCCGAGGTCGCGCGGCTCGACCGCCGACTGCAGGGTGAGCGTGAGCGCCTGCAGCAGCGCGCCGAGCGAGGCGCCGAACAGCGCCATCGGCAGGAACAGCCGCCACGTCGGGTCGTCGTAGCGCATCGTCGACAGCAGCACGAACGAGGCGAGCATCACCGCGACGCCGACCACCACGACCCACTTCGTGCGCCCGATGCGCGAGAGCACGAAGCCCATGACGAGCGAGGCGAGCAGCTGCGCGCCGATCTGCGGCAGCAGCGCGAGGCCCGCGGTCGTCGGCGAGAGCTGCTGCACGACCTGCATGTAGAGCGGCAGCGTCGTCATCGCGCTGAACATGCCGAAGCCGACGAGCACGCTGAGCCCGACGGTGATCGAGAACGAGGGCGACGAGAACAGGTGCAGCGGGATGAGCCCGTCCTCGCCCATCCGCCGCTCGACGACGATGAACGCGACGAGCGAGACCGCGACGATCGCGTACGACACGATCGAGGGCGTCGAGGTCCAGCCCCAGTGCGCGCCCTGCTCGGCGACGAGGATGAGCGGCACGACGATGAGCACGACGAGCACCGAGCCGGCCCAGTCGATGCGGGCGCGGCCGTGCGCCCGCGGCAGCCGCAGGAACCGCCACGCGAGCCAGGCGGCGAGCGCGGTGAGCGGCAGGTTGAAGAGGAACACCCAGCGCCAGCCCTCGATGCCGAGGAGCGTGTCGATGCCGGCGAACAGGCCGCCGATGAGCGGTCCGGCGACGGCGGAGACGCCGAACACCGCCATGAACATGCCCTGGTACTTCGCCCGCTCGCGCGGCGAGAGCACATCGCCGAGGATCGCGAGCGGCAGCGACATCAGTCCGCCCGCGCCGAGGCCCTGCACGGCGCGGAACGCGGCGAGCTGGATCATGTCGCCGGCGAACGACGAGAGCACGGTGCCGAGCGCGAAGATGCCCATCGCGACGAGCAGCAGCGGGCGGCGGCCGAAGACGTCGGAGAGCTTGCCGTAGATGGGGGTGCCGACGGTCATCGCGATGAGGAACGCGGTCGTCACCCAGGCCTGCAGCGAGAGGCCGCCGAGGTCGTCGGCGATGGTCTTCATCGCGGTGCCGATCACCGTCTGGTTGAGCGACGACATGAACACCGCGACGACCAGGCTGAGCAGCACGAGGCGGATCTGCCGGCGGCTCGGCAGCGGTGACGAGGCGGTCATTCCGCGCGACCTCCATCTTTCGAGTGGACGGACAGCCTACGCGCGCACTCCGGGAGGGCGACTAGATTTGCTCCAAAGCGATCAGGGGCGCCGGCGACGGCCGAGCGCTCCGGGGCGGAGTGAACGATGACGAAGTGTCCTCAGTGCGGCACCGCGGTCGAGGCCGCGCAGCGCTTCTGCAGCGGATGCGGCACCCGGCTGCACGGCGAGGCGCCCGCCGGCGACCGCAACGCGGTGATGCACCGCCCCGGCGGCGGCCGCCCCGACCCGTTCGAGGTGGGCGGCAGCGACGACGCGAACGGCGACGACTTCTTCTCGCAGTTCACGCCGAAGTCCTCGCTCCCCGCCGACCGGCCGCTGCCCTCGCGCCGCAGCCGCCGCCGCTTCAACCCGAGCCTCTACCCGACCGGCGAGGTGCCCTCGCAGATGCCCGACGCCGGCCAGCGGCCCTCGCCCGCGGGCGAGCCGCCGCGGCCCCCCGCCGAGCCGCCGCGCCCCGCGGGCGAGTTCTGGGCGGCGCCCGCCGCCGACGACGGCGCCGCGCACGACGACGGGCCGCCGACCGCGGCGATGTCGCACGACGAGATCCAGGAGGCGCTCGCCGACCGGCAGGCGCCGGTGCCGGCCGAACCGCCCGCCGAGCCGTTCGCGTTCCAGCCGCCCGCGCCGCCGTTCCCGGCGGCGGAGGCGCCGATCGACCCGTTCGCGCCGCCCGCGGCCGCGGGCCCGGGCTTCGGGCCGGGCGCCGGCGCGGATGCGCGGGGCGAGCAGGATGCGTCCGGCGCGTTCGTGCCCCCGCCCGCCGAGGCGGGGCCGGTCGGCCTCGGGTACGAGCCGCCGGCGCCCGCGCCGGTGCTCGACCAGGGCGAGGCGGAGGCCGAGGACGTCACGATGCCCGACTGGTTCGCCGAGCTCGTCGACGACGGCGAGCCCGAGCCGGAGCCCGAGGCGCCGACCGCCGCCGCCCCGATGCCGCCGACGGGCGCGCATCCCGGCGCGCCGACGCACGGCGATCGGGTCGAGCACGACGACTGGTCGGCCGAGCGGAGCGCCGACGCCGAGCGCGCCGCCGCGTTCTGGGGCGCCCAGGGCGGGCCGCCCGCGGCCGCCGTGCCGCCGCAGGGCTCGGCGTTCCAGGCACCCCCGCCGCCGGTGCAGGCGCCGCGCGGCGACGGCGAGGCCTCGTTCACGCAGCTGATCCGCGGCATCGACGACGACCCGGCCGACCGGCCGATCGAGTCGCCCGGCTTCGACCCCACCGGCATCGTGCCGCTGCCGCCGCGCGAGCAGCTCGAGGACGACGCCGAGCTGCGCGCCGCGCAGGAGCGCGCCGCCGCGTTCTGGGGCGTGTCGAAGACGCCCGAGCCGGCCGAGCCCGCGGAGCCGGCGGCCCCGTTCGCCGCGCCGGGCGGTCCGGTGCCGGGTGCCGGCGCGCCCGCCGGCCACGGCGGCTTCGCGCCGCCCGCCGACGAGCACGCCGGCGCGCAGGTCGACCCGTTCGCGGCGCCCGCCGCGCACGAGCACGTCGGATCGGCGGCGGGCGGCGACGAGGGCGCCGATGCCCGCGACCGCTTCGCGCTGCCGCACGACGACGCGGCCGCCGGGGGCTTCGGGCCCGCCGACGACGCGGCCGACGAGGGCGGCGACCGCTTCGCGCTCCCCGCCGACTCCTGGTTCGCGGAGGGCCCGGGCGCCCAGGGCGACGCCGGTGCCGACGGCGCCGAGCCGCGCGCGCCGTTCGCCGGACCCGCCTACGGCGACGCCCCGGCCGCCGCGCCCGAGCACGCATCCGGCGGCCCCGCATCCGACCGCGCCGAATCCGACCACGACGACGAGCTCTTCGCCGGCGGCTGGTTCACCGAGACCGCCGAGCACGGCCCGGTCGACGACGGGCGCGGCGCGCACGCGGCCGGCCCC
>JAAYAS010000144.1 GCA_012719255.1 Microbacteriaceae bacterium
CGCCGTCGAGCAGGAGCCCGATCGCGCCGATGACGAGGATCACGACGAGCATCTCGTCGTAGGCGAAGCGGTCGCGGGCGTTGAGGATCTGGTAGCCGAGGCCGCTCGAGACGCCGATCATCTCGGCCGGCACGAGCACCACCCACGACACGCCGATCGCCTGCCGGATGCCCGTGGCGATCTGCGGGCGGATGCTCGGCAGCACGATCCAGCGCAGCCGCTCGCGCTCGGTGGCGCCGAGGGTGCGCGCCACCTGCAGCAGCTCGGGGTCGACCGCCTTCACGCCCGCCGCCGTGCTCAGCGCGACCGGCCACACGGCCGCCGCGGCGACGAGGAACGCGACCGGCGCATCCCCGACGCCGAACAGCGCCACCGCGACCGGCGCCCACGCGAGCGGCGACACCACCCGGAGGAACTGGATCGCCGGGGAGGCGGCGAGCGCGGCGGTGCGGGAGGCGCCGATCGCGAGGCCGATGCCGACGCCGGCGACGATCGCGAGCAGCAGGCCGGTGACGAGGCGGCGCACGCTCGCGACGGTGTCGGGCACGAGCGTGCCGCGCTCGACGAGGGCGGCGAACGCGGCCGGCACCCGGTCGGGCTGCATCGCGGCGAGGATCGGGTTGCCGGCGCCGGCGATCGCGGTGAACAGCCACCACAGCCCGACCGCGGCGAGCGCCCCGACCGCCACCGTCCCCAGACCGGTACTCGCACCTGCAACTCCCGGTCGGAGGCGGCGGGCAGGTGCGGGTGCGGGGGTCGCGGGCGCGGCGGAGCCGTCCTCGTCGATTCGACCGGGAGTCGTCCCTGCAAGTACCGGTCGGGTGGTGGGGCGGGTCATGCGAGCTCCTCGGTTCGGGGCGTGCGGTCGATGCGCGCGGCGAGCGCGGCGGGAAGGGCGTCGAGCGGCGCCGGGTCGACGAGCTCGCGGTGGGCGCGCTCGCCGTCGAGCCCGCGGAGGAACCCGTTCGGGGCGTCGGCGAGCGTCGTGCGCATCTCCTCGACGAGCAGGGCCGTGTACCCGGCCTGCGGCACCGGCGCGAAACCGAGCCGTTCGCCGTGCCACTCGGGATGCGCCCGCACCGTCACCGGCGACTCCGGGCCGCGGGTGAGCGCGAGCCGCACCGCGCCCTCGGGCTGCGGCAGGTAGCCGTCGCTGAGCGAGGCGGCCGCGTCGTGACGGTGGCCGTCGCAGTGCAGCTCGGCCTCGACGAGCGCCGCGGTGAGCGCGGCGACCGCCTCGGGCCGGCCGCGCAGCACATCGCCGCGCACGACGGTCGCGCAGCAGGCGTGATCGCGCCAGACGTCGCCGAGGAAGCGGTGCGTGCGGCCGGCGCCGGTGACCTCGGCCATGGCGCCGAACGGGTCGGCGACGGCGAAGCCCGAGATGCTGCCGGCGCCGAGCGCGGGCACCATGTCGGCCGGCGGCATCGGCACGAGGTTCACCTCGCCGCGCGCCGCGACCGGATCGGCGCGGAACACCGGCGTGAGCCCCTCGGCGCGGAGCATCCGCTGGGTGATCACGTTGTGGATCGACCACCAGGCGGGGATGCCGACCGAGGTGCCGGCGAGCTGCGCGAGGTCGTCGACCTCGGGCGCGACGGTGAGCGCCGAGCCGTTCACGTGGTTCCAGGCGATCACCCGGGCATCGGCCTCGAAGCCGAAGCGCAGCTGGACGGCGAGCGGCATGAGCAGGTGGATGACGTCGACCCGGCCCGCGAGGAACGCCTCGGCGAGCGACGACCACGAGCGGAACAGCACCGGCTGCGCCACCGGCACCCCGTACTGCTCGTAGAGCCCGCGGTGGTGGGCGACGAGCAGCGGCGCGGCGTCGGTGATCGGCAGGTAGCCGACCCGCAGCGGCGCGCCGCCGAGCGCGGGGGAGGCCTGCGAGCGGGCGACGGCGGCGCCCGCCAGCGCGGTCGCGCCCGTGAGCGCGCCGCCGGCGACGAGCGCGCGGAGGAGGGCGCGGCGGCTCAGGCCGGGTGCGGCGCTCACGGGGCGACCGGGGCCGGGGATGCGGCGGGTGCGGGAGATGCGGCAGGTTCGACGGATGCGGCCGGCTCGGCCGGCGCGCGGTGCGCGTCGTGCGCGGCCACGGTGCCCCGGGAATCCCCGTCGCCCGGCGCATCCGGGCTCGCGTCGTACCAGGCGCGCAGGCGCGCCCGCAGCGCATCCGGGGCGATGCCGGCGGTCTCGACGACTGCCGCGAACCGGCCCGAGCCGTCGAAGTGGCCGACGCGGTCGGCGAGCGCGACGGCGTCGTCGACGTCGTGGGTGACGAGCAACACCGTGAGCCGCAGCTCGACGGCGAGCCGCCGCAGCCACGTGCGCAGATCGCCGCGCAGCGCCGGGTCGAGCGCCGAGAACGGCTCGTCGAGCAGCAGCAGCTCGGGGTCGACGGCGAGCGCGCGGCCGATCGCCACGCGCTGCGCCTGCCCGCCCGAGAGCGCCGCCGGCCGGCGGTCGCCGAGCGCGGCGAGCTCGAGCCGGTCGAGCAGCGCCGCCACCCGCGCATCGGTGACGCGCTCGCGCACCGCCGCGAAGCGGGCGCCGAGTGCGATGTTCTCGCGCACGGTGCGCCAGGGCAGCAGCGCCGGCCGCTGGGGCACGAGCGCGACCGCGCCGGGCCGCTCGGGGCGGTGGATGCGGCCGGCGTCGATCGGCTCGAGCCCGGCGATCGCGCGCAGCAGCGTCGACTTGCCCGAGCCCGAGCGGCCGAGCACCGCGAACACCTCGCCGGGGCGGATGCCGAGGGCGACGCCGTCGAGCACCGCCCGGTCGTCGCCGGGGTAGCGGCGCACGACGCCGTCGACGGCGAGGATCGGGGCGGCGCTCGCGGCGGCAGCGGCGCTCGCGGCGGTGCCGGCGTCGGCGGTCAGCCCCGCAGTCGGCGGAGTTCCCATTCGAGGTGTCCTTCGGTCGGGGATTGCACGGGGAGGAACGCGGCCTCGCGCAGGCGGCGCGCGGTGCCGGATGCGGCGAGGTAGCCGCGACCGCCGACGGCGGCGGCCTCGAGGCCGGTCGCCTCGCGCACGAGCCGGGCCGCGTCGAGGCGCAGGCGCAGCAGTCGCTCGGGCGCGATCGGGCGGGTGGCGCCGGACGAGGCCCGCGAGAGCAGCGCGTGGTAGTCGCCGCGCAGCGCGCGCAGCCGCTCGCGCACCTCGGCGCGCCGCTCGGCGAACACGACCTCGGTGATCGAACCGGCGAGGGCGGCGTCGGCCTCGTCGGCGGCGCGGCCGGCGAGCCCGAGGCAGAACGCGGTCTGCAGCAGCAGGAAGGTCGGGCGCACCCGCTGCAGCAGCTCGGCGAACGCGATCGGCAGCGCATCCTGGCCGCGATCGCGACGTCGTCGAGGCGCAGCGAGCCGGAGGCGGTGCCGTCGAGCGCGAGCAGGTCGCGCAGCGGCCGCACCTCGACGCCGCGGGCGTCGAGCCGCAGGCGGACGATGCGGCGCACGCCGTCGTCGCCGAGCACCGGCAGCACGGCGGTGGCGCCGGGCACGAGGTTCGAGGCCCAGGGGAGCGCGCCGTCGAGGCGCCAGCCGTCGCCGTCGCGGCGGGCGCGCACCGGCAGCTCGCCGAGCCCCGACGCGAACTTGAAGGCCGGGGCCATCGCCGAGGCGCCGAGGGCGCGGCCCTCGACGAGCGCGGCGGGCGGGGCGATGCCGGCGACGCGGTGGTAGGCGATCGTCACCGAGTGGCCCCACGCGCTGAACGCGGTCGCCACGCACTCGCGGGCGAGGCGCTCGATGAGCGAGGCGGCGGTGGCGACGTCGCCCTCGGCGATCGGCGCGAACGCACCGGCGGCGCCGAGCTCGCGGATCGCGACGTGGGTGCCGATCGCGCCGGCGTCGACGTCGGCCGTGCGGCGCGCGATGCTCGCGATCGCGAGGGCGAGCGGCGCGGATGCGGCGCGGCGCGCGTCGGGGCCGTGCGCGGCCGGCCCGAGGTCGGGGTCCGCATCCGCGCCCTGGTCCCGCACTCCCGAGCCCTGAGTCTGTCGAAGGGCGATGGTTCGGGCTTCGACGGGCTCAGCCGACGGGACAGACGAGCCCTGAGCCTGTCGAAGGGCGGCGACGCGGGCTTCGACGGGCTCAGCCTGTCGGGTGGGCTCAGCCTGTCGGGTGGGCTCAGTCGGCGGGATGCGCTCAGCCGGCGGGTTCGGCTCGGCCCGCAGGACGCTCGCGGCCGCGGTCATCCCTCGGCCCCCTTGCCGAGCGCCGAGGCGAGCGCGCCGAAGCCGGCGATGCCGCTGACGTCGAGGCGGTGCAGCCGGTCGATCGGCGTCGACACCACCTCGCGGGCGTGCACGACCGCCGCCTCGTCGGGCGCGTCGTAGAAGCAGAGGCACTTCTCGGTGTCCTCGCGCACGTAGGTGCGCAGGAAGCTCACCTCGGGCACCTCGGCGTACTTCGGGGCGTTCGCCTTCTTCCGCGTGAGGTAGGCGTCCATGTCGATCTCGGCGGGGATGTCCCACTCGACGAGGTACTCGGCGCGACCGGCGGTCGCGCGGATGTCGTCGATGTCGGCGCCGACGAGCCGCACCGCGTGCGGACCGGCGATCTCGGCGACGCGGCCGCCGAGCCGCTCGTGCACGGCGCGCGCGAGCTCGGGGGTGCGGCCCTCGGCGGGCTCGACGATCGTGAACACGCGGCCGAAGCCGGCGGCGACCTGCGATTCGAGCACGCGGGCGTCGGCCGACGCGGCGGCATCGGCGATGAGCGCGATGATCGTCTCGGCGTCGTCGCGGGTGGTGGCGGCAGGAACGGTCTCGAAGAGCTGCAGCGGCATGGTGGGCACCTTTCATCGGGTCGGTGCCACCGAAGCTAGGGAGCCGCGCGCCCGCTGCCAACGCGCCCGCAGCATCCGCGGACGCCCGGCGACGCCGCATGACGCCGCTTGACGGAATCGGCCGCGTCGGCGTCACGCGGCGTCATCGGGCGCCGCCGGGCGCCGTCGCCGGGGTCGCCCAGAGCCGCCGCGGGGGAGGGCTGCCGCGGCGCCGCCCGAGGGGTCCGGGCCCCGCCCCGCCGCGGGCCTCCTACCGGCCCGGGCGCAGGTCGAGCACGTTCTTGCCGCGCGTGCGGCCCGACTCCACGGCCTCGTGCGCGGCCGCCGCATCCGCGAGGGCGAAGGCGCCGTCGACGTGCGTGCGCAGATCGCCCTGGTCGAACAGCTGCGCGAGCGTCTCGAGCACGCGGCCGTCGGGCGAGAGCTTCAGCGTCGTCGCGACGATGCCGCGGCCCTCGGCGGCGACCTCCTCGTGCATCGTCGGCCACGACCCGGTCGGCACGTTGATGATGAGCCCGCCGTCGCGCAGCACGCGCAGCGAGCGGGTGCCGGTGTCGTCGGCGACGTTGCCGATGAGGTCGACCACCACGTCGACCGGCTCGTCGACGACCTCCTCGAACTGCTGCGAGCGGTAGTCGATCACCTCGTGCGCGCCGAGCTCGCGCAGCCACTCGTGGTTGCGCTCCGAGGCGGTCGCGATCACGTGCGCCCCGTAGAAGCGGGCGAGCTGCACGGCGAAGTGGCCCACGCCGCCCGCGCCCGCGTGCACGAGCACGCGCTGCCCGGTGTGCACGCGCCCCGCATCCACCACCGCCGCCCAGGCGGTGAGCGCCGCGAGCGGCACGCCGCCCGCCTCGAGCCAGCCGAGGGTCGCCGGCTTGCGCGACACCGAGAGCATCGGCACCGACACGTACTCCGCCTGCGCGCCCTGGTAGTGGGGCGTGAGCAGCATGCCCCACACCTCGTCGCCGGGCTGGAACTCGGCGAGCTCGTACGGCGCCCGCACCACCACGCCGGCGAACTCGCCGCCGAGCACGAACGGGTGGTCGATCACCCCGGCCATCCCCTTGCCGGCGCGCGTCTTCGTCTCGATCGGGTTCACGCCCGAGGCGAGCACGCGCACGAGCAGGTCGCTGTGCACGACGATCGGCAGCGGCACCTCGTCGACCGAGAGCTGCTCGACGCCGCCGACGCCGTGCACGCGCAGGGCGCGCATCGTCGCGCCGGGCTCGAGGTCGGCGAGGTCGTAGCGCTCGGCGGCGGGGTTCTCGGCGGGGTCGTTCGGGGCGGGGGCGGCGGATGCGGCGGTCATGGCGTTCACCCTGGCACGCGCGGCTGGTGCCGTGCTGGCACGCGCGCCGGGGCGCGCCGCGCGCATCCCGGGCGCGACGCGATCCCCCGGATGCGTTCGCATCCGTTCACCCCCGACGGTTAGGCTCGTCGGGTTGTCTCGAGAGGAGCCCAGCATGGCCGCCGTCGTCTCGCTCACCCCCGCACCGGTGATCGACCGCACCTACTTCGTCGAGGACTTCGACGCCGGGAAGGTGAACCGCGCCTACGAGATCCAGGAGTTCCTCTCCGGCAAGGGCATCAACGTGTCGCGCACGCTCCGCGTCGCCGGCGTCGCCACCTCGGCGGTGCTGCCGATCGGCCGCGAGGACGAGCACCTGCTGTTCCGCACGCCGTTCCCGCAGATCCTCCGCATCCTCCCCATCCCCGGCCGGATGCGCGTGAACACGCAGGTGCTCGAGCGCTCGGGCCGCACGACGAACGTGAACCAGCAGGCCGTCGCGATCCCGCAGCGCGACTGGGAGGCCGTCATCGACATGACGATCGGCGAGATCGAGTCGCTGCACGCCGACTGGCTCGTCGTGTCGGGCTCGGTGCCCCGCCACCCCGAGAACGACGAGAAGGTCGACTTCACGCGGCTGTTCACCGAGGCCCGCCGCCTCGGCACCCGCGTCGCCTTCGACTCGTCGGGCTCGTCGCTCGACCAGTGGGCGCGCTCGGGCCTCGTCGACCTCATCAAGCCGAACGCCGACGAGATGGCGACGCTCGTGCAACGCCACCTGCACACCGTCGGCGACGTGCTCGAGGCGGGCCAGCAGGTCATCGCCGAGACCGGCATGGAGGTCGCGCTCGTGTCGATGGGCGGCGACGGCGCGCTCGCGATCACCGCCGACGACGCCTGGTGGGCGTTCGCCGACGCCCCCGAGGTCGTGAACACCACCGGCGCCGGCGACGCCTCGCTCGCCGGCTTCGTCGGCCACTCGATCGTCGGCCGCGGCCACAAGGGCGGCCGCGCCGACCACGGCAACCTGCCGAAGCTCGCGATCCAGACCGGCCTGCGCCACGCGGTGGTCTACGGCGCGATGGCGGTCTCGGTGCCGACGACGATCATCGAATCGCTCGAGGGCGCGCCGAAGGCCGTCATCGAGCGCCCCGATCCGGCGCGCGAGCTCTCCGAGCCGACGAAGTTCTTCCAGACCCCCTCGGCCTGACCCTCCCGCCCCTCGAATCCGACCGGGAGTCGTATCTGCAACTCCCGGTCGAACGGGTGGGCAGGGGGATTCGGGCGGGGCGCCGCGTGGGCGGGCCGCCGTGTCGGAGGCCGCTGGCATGATGTCGGCATGGTCGTCTTCCAGCCCACGCCGTCGCGCTCCGCGCCGTCGTCGGCGACCGGCGACGGCGGTCCGGCCACCGCATCCGCGCCCGGCGGCGTGCGCTTCGACGGCTTCGCGCCGGTGCGCGCCACCCGCGCCGACGACTTCCGGCCGCTCGCGCTCGCCGCGACCGGCACCATCGACCTCCGCGAGATCGGCCGCGCGGCCCGCACCGCCGAGCGCCGCATCCGCGCCGAGCGCGAGACGTACGTCGCCCGCGAGACCCGGCCCGCGCCCGCATCGCCGCTGCCCGCCGACGAGGGCACGATCTGGCGCGCCGGCATCCTCGACGAGCTCCGCAACCCGCGCCCGAAGGGCCCGGTCGCGCAGCGCATCGTCTGCTCGGCCGACGACCACGACGAGTGGCTGCGGATGCGCCGCGAGGGCATCACCGCCACCGACGCCGCCCGCCTCGCCACCGCCGGCTCGGTGAACGGCGTCGTCAACGACAAGCTCGGCGGCTCGGGCTTCGCCGGCAACCGCTACACCGAGTTCGGGCGGATGCGCGAACCGATCATCGCCGACTGGGTGCGCGAGCGGCACGGCATCGGCGGCTGCGGGCTGCTGATCCGCGCCGAGGCCGACCGGCGCCACCTCGCGACGCCCGACGGGCTCGCCGAGTGGGGCGCCGAGGTCGTGCTCGCCGAGATCAAGACGACGAACAAGCCGTGGTCGCGCATCCCCCGCAACTACCTGCGACAGGTGTGGTGGCAGCAGTACGTCGTCGGCGCCGAGCGCACGCTGTTCGTGTGGGAGCGGCACGACGACTTCGTCGTGCAGGACGACGAGCCGACCGCCGTGTGGATCGAGCGCGACGACGCCGAGATCGCGAAGCTCGTGCGCCTCGCCGACGCGGTGCTCGAGCGGCTCGACGAGCTGCGCGCAGGCTGACGGGCGGCATCCCGACACGCGCGTCGGGCCGCTCGGCGCGCCGAAATCCGACCGGGAGTCGTCCCTGCGACTCCCGGTCGGAATTCCGGGGAGGGGCGTCAGCGGTCGAGGGAGACGGCGGGGGCGACGCCGAGGAGCGCCTGGCTCGCGCCGATCGGCTCGAGCCACACCTTGCCGGCGACGCCCGCCGCGGGCTCGAGCAGCAGCCCCGCCTTGATGCCGATGAACGTCACGGTGAGGTCGGCCGGCAGCACCGCCTCGGGGTCGGGCACGCCGCCGTCGTCGGGATCGATGCCGCTCGGGATGTCGACCGCCACGACGAGCGGCCGGGGCGCGGATGCGGCGCCCGCCGCCGCGCGCACCGCGGCCACCAGCTCGCGCGCGGGGCCCCGCAGGGCCGGCGCGCCGCCCGCCGCGACCCCGCCCGAGCCGATGCCGAGCACGCCGTCGACGATCACGTCGGCGCCGTCGACGAGCGCCGCGACCGCGGCCGGGTCGGCCGGGTCGCCCGGCGCCCCGCCGACGAGCTCGGCGCCCGAGCCGAGCGCCGCCGAGAGCCCGGCCTCGTGCATCCGCCCCATCGCCGCGGCGATCTCGACGCGGGCGCCGGCGGCCGCGATCGATGAGGCCGCGAACAGCGCGTCGCCGCCGTTGTCGCCCGCGCCGGCGAGCACGAGCACGCGCGACTCGGCGGGCGCCGGTAGCAGGCTGATGACGTGCTCGGCGAGCGACTCGGCGGCGCGCGCCATCAGCGGCACGCCGCGGGTGAGGAAGGGGGCCTCGGCCGCGCGGATCTGGGCGGCGGTGTATCCGTTGCGCATGCCGCCAGTCTCGCACCCGGGGCGCGGCGCCGCCGGTGCCGCGATGCCGCGCAGTGCGGATGCGGCGAGGGCTTGCGCGCGGGCGCGTTCATCCCGTAGTCTTGCCGACAGCCATAGACCGCTGGTGGTCGGCGTGTGCGTTCTTCGGAGCGGATGCGTCGTACGAAGGTTCCAGGAATGGACGGCCCGCGCAGGTGACCTCGAGCAATCGTCGCGCATTCGCGTGCGTCCGCGCTCCGGCCATCTGCCGGAGCGTTTTTTCGTGGCACCGGGGCTCCGAAGGAGCGCATCGGCGGTGCATCGGACGCACCTGCGACCCCGGTGCGCTACAGATTCGAGAGGAGACCCATGGCGACCAAGGAAGCTGCCGTCGCCGAGCTCACGGAGATGTTCCAGAGCTCGAGCGCCGTCGTGCTGACTGAGTACCGCGGTCTCACCGTCGGCCAGCTCAAGGAGCTGCGCCGTTCGCTCGGTGAGAACGCCAAGTACGCCGTGGCGAAGAACACGCTCGCCAAGATCGCGGCCAAGCAGGCCGGGATCGAGGGCCTCGACGACAAGCTCACCGGACCGACCGCGATCGCGTTCGTGACCGGTGAGGTGGTCGACGCGGCCAAGGCCCTGCGCAACTTCGCCAAGGACAACCCTCTCCTGGTGATCACGGGCGGCTACTTCGATGGCAAGCCGCTCGGCCCGGAAGAGGTCAACAAGCTCGCCGACCTCGAGTCCCGCGAAACGCTGCTCGGCAAGCTCGCCGGCGCGTTCAAGGCCTCGCTGTTCGGTGCCGCATACATGTTCACCGCGCCTGCGTCGAAGGCGGTCCGCACCGTCGACGCGCTGCGCGAGAAGCAGGAGTCCGCGAACTAGTCCGACCCGGACTCCGCGGCAGAAACATCATCTAAAGGAGAAACACCATGGCCAAGCTCACCGCTGAAGAGCTCATCGAGCAGTTCAAGGAGCTCACCCTCATCGAGCTCAGCGACTTCGTCAAGCTCTTCGAGGAGACCTTCGAGGTCACCGCCGCCGCTCCGGTCGCCGTCGCGGCCGCCGGCGCCCCCGCCGCGGGCGGCGACGCCCCCGCTGAGGAGGAGAAGGACGAGTTCGACGTCATCCTCGCGGCTGCCGGCGACAAGAAGATCCAGGTCATCAAGGAGGTCCGCGGCCTCACCTCGCTGGGCCTCGGCGAGGCAAAGGCTCTCGTCGAAGAGGCTCCTAAGAA